>JAUNGR010000006.1:31749-43394 GCA_030524485.1 bacterium
CAAAGTAATATGTACTTTAACACAAAGAGGACAGCCAACACATACATCAGTGCACTGATTTTCTTTTCCTTGGCTTTGCCGCAGAACAAGTTAATAACCACGTAGGAAATCACGCCCATTGCAATTCCCTCAGAGATACTGTACATAAAGGGCATGGCAATGATGGTGATAAAGCAGGGAACTGCCTCCGTCAAATCCTCCAAGTCCACCTTGGTGACGGAAGTCAGCATCAGATAGCCAACAATCACCAGAGCCGGAGCCGTTGCAAAGGACGGGATGGCAAGAAAGATAGGGGAGAGGAAAAGGGAAATTAGGAACAATCCGGCTGACACCAAAGCGGTCAGTCCGGTGCGTCCTCCCTCCGACACGCCAGAAGCACTCTCCACAAAGGTGGTCGTGGTGGAAGTTCCCAGAGCGGCACCGATAGAAGTACCTATGGCATCGGCCAAAAGTGCACCTCGAATGTTCGGCAGCTTTCCGTCCTTGTCTAACATATTTGCTTTTGAGGAGACTCCAATCAAAGTTCCCAGTGTATCAAACATATCCACAAACAAAAAGGCAAAGATAATGACAATAAAATTGATGGAGCCGATGATGCTAAAATCCATCTGAAAAAGCGTTGGAGTAAGACTCGGAATGCGGATACCGCCGGAGAAATCGGGAAGCAAGCTGTAGAAACCTGCTTCTGCATTTGGCTGATACAGCCCCACAAACTGGCACAAAATGCCCAAGCCCCATGTAATCAAAATACCCCAAAGGATATTTCCCTTGATGTTCTTATACATCAGCACTGCGGTAATCAAAATTCCAATCAGAGCCAGCAGCACCGTGATGCCTTCGTAAGTGAAACTGCCCGATTCCAAAGCTCCCTTAAAGGAGAAGACACCCAACAGCGTCGAATCGTTGTTTACCACAATATGAGCATTCTGCATTCCCAAAAAGGCAATGAAAAGACCAATGCCCACGGAAACGGCATGTTTCAAGTTCGCCGGAATCGCATTAAAGATGGCCTCACGGACGTTGGTTAAGGACAGCAAAATAAAGATAATACCCTCTACAAAGACAGCTGCCAATGCCTCATTCCAAGTGTAGCCCATCTGCAGAACCACTGTATAGGCAAAATAAGCATTCAATCCCATTCCGGGTGCCAACACAAAGGGATAATTTGCCAGCACAGCCATCAGACAGGTAGCGATAAAGGAAGCCAACACCGTTGCGGTGAAGACCGCACCTCTGTCCATGCCTGCCACGGAAAGGATGCTCGGGTTGACCGCCAAAATATAGGCCATGGTCATAAAAGTGGTGATTCCTGCCATCACTTCCGTTTTTACATCTGTGTGATTTTCTTTCAAATGAAATATCTTTTCTAAACTCATGTATTCTCCTCCATTCTTGGAACTTCTCCCCTTCGTCCCTTTCGCAAACTTTAGGCCACAAGCCTCGCAGCAGCAGCGAGAAAAAGAAACCGCCGGAACCTTTGCCGCGTCCTCCTTGCTAGAGAACACAGATGGCACTTGTTCCGGCTATCTTTCCTCACTCCATAAAACTATATGGAAATCCCAAACTACACTGCGCTGCATTCGGGCTGCTTATTTGTTTGCCAAGTACTCATTCACGAGACCCACAACAGAGTCCACTTCCAGTCCATGAACCATGCAGGCTTCTTCCAAGGACTCCATCTGGGAAGCTGGACAGCCTAAGCAGTGCATTCCAACTCTCATCAGAATCGGTGCAATGCCCTCATCCAGACGAACCAGATCTCCAATTAACATATCTTTGCTAATCTGCATCGTGTTTTCCTCCTTTTTATATTTTGCCTTTGCGTGCCGTTTGCACACAACTTTACTTTGCATTGTTTGATTCTAGCATATTTCCTGCCCTCCTGCAAGGGGTTTAAAAAATCGTGAAACGATTCCTGTCAAACTCCAAAATTCCCTCGTCCCTTAGTTTTCCCAAAGCCGATGACATCGCACTTCTGTCCACATTCAGGTAGTCTGCCAACTGCTGGCGATTGAACGGAATCTCAAAACTTCTGCTTTTCTGCCTTCTGGATTCATCCGAGAGATAGGACAGCAACTTATCTCTTGTAGAATGTTGGGAGGTATGCTCAATTTTTCGCATCAGCATCTGATTCGCCTCTGCCATCACCTTAACCATATTTTGAATCATACGGTTATGACACTGGCAGAGCTTGGAACAGACCGTAAGCATCTCCGTTGCATTCATAAATAGCACCACCGACCTCTCCGCTGTCACCACGCTGAAGGTCAGTTCCTCGCCGCCTATAAAGGCAAAACTCTCCCCAAAAAGCTGCCCCACTCCCATCTTTGCCAAAATGCTGCGATTGCCCCACAAATCCTCTTTCACAGCATATACAGAGCCGGAGAGCAGCATCCCAAAGCTTCCTGTCACCTGCCCCTCCCGAAAAATATAGCTCTCCTTCTCATACACCTGCAACACCGTCTTGCGACATTTCAGCATATGAAGAATGTCCTCCTCTCCGATGCCGCCAAAAATAGAAATGTTCTTAAGCAAAGGAAGATATTCTCTTACCTCTTTTTTCACTGCTTTTGTCATATTTGCCTTCTTTCCCAGTCCCCTGTTTTCTTTGATTTTTCGTGTGGAAACTGCCAAAATCATTGTTTTTAAAAAAATACAAACATCTCTGTTTTTATGTTGCAAAAACAACAGATTTGTTTGAAATATTATATTATAATACAGACATCAAGTCAAGAACAGATAACAACAAACAACAATGACAGATAAAGAGAGCAATACGAAACCAAAAACACTCCAAAATAGCTTTATGTACTAAGAAATATACACAATTCTTGGATGGATTCTTTTAGTTTTGCCTTGACGTGTATACAATGTCCATCTATAATAGGTGTGAAACAACGATAAAGCTATAAAACTAAATGTAATGTAGGAGGAATACCCCATGAGACCAGAATGGACAGACTTCACAAGCGGCGTTTGGGAGCGTGAAATCAATGTACGTGATTTCATCCAGAAAAACTACACTCCATATGATGGAGATGACGCTTTCCTTGCCGGCCCAACCCAGAACACAAAAGATTTGTGGGCACAGGTTATGGACTTATCCAAACAGGAGCGTGAGAAAGGCGGTGTCCTTGATATGGATACCAAGATCATTTCCACCATCACTTCCCATGGACCGGGATATCTGGATAAGGACAAGGAGACCATCGTAGGTTTCCAGACGGATAAACCTTTCAAGCGTTCTTTACAGCCTTACGGCGGTATCCGCATGGCAATGAAAGCCTGCCAAGATAACGGTTATGAGGTTGACCCAGAGATCGTAGAATTCTTTACCACTCACAGAAAGACACACAACGCCGGTGTATTTGACGCTTACACTCCAGAGATGCGTGCTTGCCGTTCCAGCCATATCATCACCGGACTTCCGGATGCTTACGGCCGCGGACGTATCATCGGTGACTACCGCCGTGTGGCTCTGTACGGAATTGACCGCTTAATCGAGGACAAAACCGAGCAGAAAAATACAACCCGTACCATCATGTACTCTGACGTTATCCGCAACCGTGAGGAGCTCTCTGAGCAGCTTCGCGCTCTTCAGGATTTAAAGAAGTTGGGTGAGATTTACGGTTACGACCTGTCCAAGCCAGCTACCAACGTAAAAGAGGCTATCCAGTGGACTTACTTCGGTTACCTTGCTGCTGTAAAAGAGCAGAACGGTGCTGCCATGTCCCTAGGACGTACCTCTACTTTTATCGATATCTACGCAGAGCGTGACTTAAAGAATGGTACTTTCACCGAGGAAGAGATTCAGGAGTTCGTAGACCACTTCATTATGAAGTTAAGACTTGTAAAGTTCGCTCGTACTCCAGAATACAACGCACTGTTCTCCGGCGACCCAACTTGGGTAACCGAGTCCATCGGTGGTGTCGGCATTGACGGCAGACACATGGTAACAAAGATGTCCTTCCGTTACCTGCACACCTTAACCAACCTTGGAACCGCTCCAGAGCCAAACTTGACTGTACTGTGGTCCACAAGACTGCCGGAAAACTTCAAGCGTTTCTGTGCAAAGACCTCCATCGAATCCTCTTCCGTACAGTACGAGAACGACGATTTGATGCGTGTAACTCACGGCGATGACTATGCAATCGCTTGCTGCGTATCTTCCATGAGACTTGGAAAAGAAATGCAGTTCTTCGGTGCTCGTGCAAACCTTGCAAAGTGTCTGCTTTACGCTATCAACGGCGGTGTGGATGAGATTACCAAGAAGCAGGTAGGCCCGAAATATCGTCCGATTACCTCTGAGTATCTGGATTACGATGAGGTTATGGAAAAATACAAAGACATGATGCAGTGGCTGGCAAGAGTATACGTAAACACTCTGAACATCATCCACTATATGCATGACAAGTATTGCTACGAAAGACTGCAGATGGCTCTGCATGACAAGGAAGTTACCCGCTGGTTCGCAACCGGTATTGCTGGTCTTTCCGTAGTTGCAGACTCTCTGTCCGCAATCAAGTATGCAAAGGTAAGAACCATCCGTGACGAGAACGGTATCGTTGTCGATTACGAGGTGGAGGGAGATTTCCCGAAATATGGCAACGACGACGACCGTGTAGATATGATTGCTTCCGATCTGGTTCATACTTTCATGAACTACGTAAAGGGCAACCACACCTACCGTGGTGGAAAGCCTACCACTTCCATTCTGACCATCACTTCCAACGTTGTGTATGGTAAGAATACAGGTTCCACACCGGATGGAAGAAAGGGCGGCGAGCCGTTCGCACCGGGAGCAAACCCAATGCACACCCGTGACAGCCACGGTGCTGTATCTTCTCTGGCTTCTGTATCCAAGCTGCCGTTCCGTGATGCACAGGATGGTATTTCCAATACCTTCTCCATCATTCCGAACGCTCTCGGAAAAGAGGATGCGGTATTTGCAGGCGACCTTGAAGTAGATTTAGATTTAAAGAAATAAGAAAACCTTAACACAAAAACCCTTAGGAGGAGGCAGCTGTATGAGTGAATTCGATAAAAATCAAAAAATAGATGACATTGTCTCTATGCTTGACCAGTTTATGTCCAATAATGGAGGCCATATGAACATTCAGGTTCAGAAATCCGGTGTCATTACGGCGGAGAAAACCGTACAGACTACCAACTCCTTGGAGTGTGCTGCCGGAGATATGGCCTGCAAGGTTCCCACCCTTTTTGAGGGCATGGATAATGAGCCGGAACCGGAGCCTACGGACAACGAGCCGCGAGATTAAACGGCTCCCGCTCCGCAGCAATATAAAAACAAGAAGCACTAACCATTAACATCATCAATATGAGGAGGAATTTATCATGGCAGTAAGTGAAAATCAGATCGATAACTTAGTATCTTTGCTGGATGGATATGCAGAAAAAGGCGGCCATCACCTGAACGTAAACGTATTTACAAAGGAGACTCTGCTGGATGCTCAGGCTCATCCGGAGAAATATCCTCAGCTTACCGTTCGTGTGTCCGGTTACGCTGTAAACTTCATTAAGCTGACAAAAGAGCAGCAGGATGAGGTTATCTCCAGAACCTTCCACAACGCTCTGTAAGCAGAAAATCCGAACAGACTTGGTGCCACAGAACCTGTCCGCAGGCTCTGCGGCACTTTTGCACGCACTGCGGTTTTTTATCGCGTTAGCCATTTTCAAGGAGGAAATATGACCGGTCAGATTCATTCAATCGAAAGTTTTGGAACCGTTGACGGACCCGGAGTCCGCATGGTTGTATTCACAAAAGGATGTCCCATGCGTTGCCTCTACTGCCACAATCCGGATACTTGGGAAACCAAAGGCGGTACAGAGATGACGACGGACGAAATTCTGGAGCAGTATGCAAGAAATGCACAATTTTACCGCCACGGCGGCATCACCGTCACCGGAGGCGAACCCATGCTGCAGATGGATTTTGTCACAGAATTGTTTGAGAAGGCACACAAAAAGGGGATTCATACCTGCTTGGATACCTCCGGCATCGTTTTTCGCCCTGATTCTCCTCATATTGTTGAAAAAACAGACAAGCTTCTCGCTGTCACCGACCTTGTGATGTTGGACATCAAGCACATTGACCCACAGGAACATCAAAAACTGACAGCCAATCCCAACGCTGGCATCCTTGCCTTCGCCCGTCATATGGACGAAAAGCAGGTTCCCGTTTGGATTCGCCATGTTGTGGTTCCAGGCATCACAGACAATCCAGACTACTTGTATCAATTGGGACGTTTCATCGGCACACTCTCCAATGTAAAGGCATTGGATGTCCTTCCTTATCATGATATGGGCAAGAGCAAATATAAGGAATTGGGAATTCCCTATCCTCTTGAGGATGTACAACCACTGCCAAAAGAAAAGGCCACAGAAGCCAAACAGGTGATACTTTCAGGGGTTCGAGACGAGAGAGCTGCTGCTGAAAATAAATCGGTTTAGATAAGATGATGAAAAGCTGTTGCAAGAAAATTTGCGGCAGCTTTTTTATTCTGTCGTTTTTCTCTTATTTCTTATTGTTATATAAAGCTATATTTTTAAATCTCAAAATAGAATATGAAACTTCTATTCTATGCCTTATAGCAGGAAATAATGTAGTAAAAATAAATGATTTTAAAATAAAATACACTCTATTTATCAATGGTTTAAGTTTTATATTCCCAGTTGCATGGATGAGCTATGTATTCTTATTTATAATTATTATAATCCTTTTGTGCCATTCACTCTCTTAATATCACGCACTGTAAAAGCACCAATGGAACATTTTCTCTTATTGATTAAAAATATCAATAGCAAGGCTTTATCTAGTTTATAAAAACAGAGCTAATCTAGTTCATTTTAGGCAATTCCAGCTTTTATTTGGGTGGTAGTTATAACTAACTCCGTATTTTTATCTTTGCTCCCGATTTTGTACCAAAAATAAACCAATCTATACGAAAATTACCACTTGAATATTTGAGAAAAATAGTATAGAATGAAACCATAACAAATAAAAAGTTTCATTAAGGAGGGTTTTATTATGGCATACGTAATTAATGACGGATGTGTATCTTGTGGTGCTTGTGCAGATGGATGTCCAGTAGGCGCTATCTCTGAGGGCGATGGCAAGTATGTAATTGATGCGGATACCTGCATCGAGTGTGGTGCTTGTGCAGCTACTTGTCCTACCGGTTCTATCGAGGGCTAATGAACTGTTACATAGTTCCCCTCACGGAGTCTTTTCGGATTCCGTGAGGGGAATTTTTTCTTCCTTTATCGTTCCATTTATCACTCAAATGACATACTGTGAATCCATAGTTAGGATTCACAGATTTGGAAAGGAGCCAACAATCATGTCAAAAAAACCCTTTATCGGCCTCACTCCCTCTCATACCTTGAGTACAGACGACTTGGCCATGCGTTATACCTATCTGGATGCCATCGCTTATGCCGGCGGCATTCCTATGGTTCTCCCCCTCAAGGCTTCCAGAGAGGATTTGAAGTCCATCGTAGAAAAAATGGATGGTATCTTGTTTGTCGGTGGACCAGACATTCATCCTTTCCGCTTTGGAGAGGAGACTCAAAGATACTGTGGTGAGGTTTCCCTCGTGAGGGATGAGTTAGAACTCAGCCTACTCTCTGTTGCGATGGAACTTGAAAAACCCATCCTTGGCATCTGCAGAGGCATTCAGCTTTTAAACGTGGGTTTGGGTGGAACCTTATACCAAGACCTTCCCTCCCAGTGGAAGGAAGAATTTCCGATTTCCCACAGCCAAGCATGCAAGGGGGAACTGCCCTCCCATCACATCGAGGTAGTTCCAAACACTCTGCTCTCCTCAATTGTCTCTGCCCCTCAGATTGAGGTGAACAGCTTCCATCATCAGGCAGTCAAAGACCTTGCACCAAAGCTGCGTGCCAGCGGCTATGCTCCCAATCGCCTGATTGAGGCCATTGAGCTTCCAGACTATCCAAACTTTTTTCTCGGTGTGCAGTGGCATCCAGAATATCTGTTTGCCCACAATGAGGCAGCAGGAAAGCTCTTCACCGCCTTCGTGGATGCCTGCCGCTCATAATCATTGTCAAAAGCAACAAAAAGCCGAAAACAGCCCTTTTCCACAGGGTCTGTCTTCGGCTTATCTTTTGTTCACTCAAAATAATTTCTTTCCGCCTCTCCCAAACTTCTTTTTTTTATTCCATTTTAAGAAGGGCAGTTTCACTACGGAAGCCGCTGCCTCCGCTTTGCTCTTGTCCACCTTCTGGTAAAGTCGAATCGCATCGTCCAACTTCTTGTAGCGCATTTCCTCCCTCTCATTCAGAAGTTTCATCTGATAATCCATCTCATCGGCAACCTTGTCCGCTACCAACGCACCAATATCTTTCTCCAACTTTTCATTGTTTTCCTGTAAGGCCTGTGCAATGATTTGATTCATAATGGACTGGAACCTCTCCATCTTGTCCTCCGCTACCAAGGCCTCCTCAGACTGCTCCACCTGACTTAAGGCCGTGCTCATCTCCTCCTCGAACATGTCCTCCGGCTCCAAGACTTCCGCATGGTTCTCAAACATCTTGTCCAACGCTTTCTTAATCGCTTTTAACTGGTAGCCCTTGTCCTTTAAGTCCCGAATCTGCTTCAGCAATCGAATCTGAGCCTCGGTATAATAGCGATGCCCCATATCGTTGCGGAGAATCGGAAGAGCAAGTTCTTCCTCCCAATAACGCAGCACATGCGTTTCCACATTGACCAGTTTAGCCGCATCCGATATCAAATAATGTATTTCCGACATAAAAGTATCCTCTCCTTTTCATCCGCCCGCTTGATGGACCTTCATAATTAATATATATGAACTGGGAGAGGAAAATATGCGATACTTTTCGGATTACTTTTCTCGCTCCATATTGGCAAACTTGGTATAATTGGGCAGCCAAACCAGCTCCACCGTTCCGATGGGACCATTTCTCTGCTTGGCTATGATGACTTCCGCCACATTGGGACGGTCGGTGTCCTTGTTATAATAATCGTCTCGATACAGAAACATAACCACATCCGCATCCTGCTCGATAGCTCCGGACTCTCTCAAGTCCGACAACATAGGTCTATGTTCATTTCGAGTCTCACAGGCTCGGCTCAGCTGGGACAGCGCCACCACCGGTGCATTCAGTTCTCTTGCCAATGCCTTCAAGGAGCGGGAAATCTCAGAAATCTCTTGTTGGCGATTCTCGCCATTCTTTCCATTTCCGCTCATCAACTGCAAATAGTCGATAATCACCAGAGAAAGTCCATGTTCCAGCTTCATCTTTCTGCACTTGGAGCGCAATTCTGTGATGGAAATTCCAGGGGTATCGTCAATCATCAGTGTGGAATTGCTGATGACTCCTATGCCTTCCACTACCTTATCCCAATCGGAATCGCTCAAGGTTCCGGTTCGCAGCGTCTGCGAATCCACCTTGGATTCCATGGAGAGCATACGGTTTACCAACTGTTCCTTGCTCATCTCCAAACTGAAAATCATGCACGGCAGCTTCATCTTAACCGCTACATGATGCACCACATTCAGCACAAAAGCCGTCTTTCCCATAGAGGGACGGGCCGCAATCAAAATAAAATCTGAGGGCTGCATTCCAGAAGTACGGTAGTCCAAATCGGAAAATCCCGTTGGAACTCCCGTAACTGTGCTTTTGGTCTTTGCTGCCATCTCGATTTTTTCGAGTACATTCATTGCCACCTGACGAATCGGCACAAATTCACCGGAATTGCGATTTTGCAGCAAATCAAAAATACGTTTCTCCGTCTGTGCCAAAATGTCCTCTGTCTTCTCTTTTCCGAGGTAACAGCTGTTGGCAATCTCCTCATTCACCTTAATCAGGCGACGCAAAATGGCCTTCTCCCGCACAATCTCCGCATAAGAACGCACATTAGCCGAAGTTGGCACGGAGGAAATGATGTCCCGCACAAAATCCAGACTGCTGATTTCTGGCGGCACATCCTTCTCCTTCAATCTATCCTGAAGTGTGACCAAATCCACCGGCTTTCCCTCATTGTACAGCTCCGTCATAGCTGCAAACATCACCGCATATTGATGCTGATAAAAATCATCCTCACGAATGATTTCTGCCGCCGTCACAATCGCAGATTTGTCCATGAGCATGGAGCCAATCACCGACTGCTCTGCCTCCTGACTGTGCGGTAATACCCTTTTAATGAGAGCTTCTTCCATTATGCTTCCACAACCTTAACTGCTAACTTTGCTGTTACATCTTTGTGTAATTTAATCGCTACTTCATGGGTTCCGAATGTCTTTAATGGCTCGGAGAGAGCTATTTTCTTCTTGTCTATCTCATGTCCCAACTGGCTCTGAATTGCCTGTGCAACCTCTTTTCCAGACACGGAACCAAAAGCCCTACCGCCCTGTCCCGCCTTGATGGAAACCGTGATGGACTGTTTGTCTATCGTCGCTGCTAGCTCCTTCGCTGCCGCCAGCTGCTCCGCTGCTATCTTGTCTGCATTGGCCTTCTGTAACTTTAAGTCATTCAGAGCCTTTGGCGTTGCCTCTATTCCCAATTTTTTCTTTAAAATAAAGTTTCTTGCATATCCTTCATTGACACTGACCAACTGTCCCTTTTTTCCCAGTGCCTTCACATCTTCCAATAAAATAACTTCCATTTTAGATATCTCCCTTCTGTATCATGGATTGTAAGGTTTCTTTCACTCGTTTCTTTGCCTCTTCCATAGTTATATTTTCTAACTGAGCGCCAGCTATCGTTCTGTGACCGCCGCCGCCAAGTTTTTCCATAATAATCTGTACATTCACCTCATCGATGGAGCGTGCGCTGAGATAAATTTTGCCATTGAACGGAGTCAACACAATGGAGGCCTTAATGCCTATGATGTCCAGAAGCTCATTGGCCGCCTGTGCTCCCACGATGGTTGGACTCTCCACATTTTCCGCTGGACACACAGCAATCGCATAGGAACTCTCAAAAATCTCCGCACTGCGAATGGCCTCCGCCTTCGCTTTGTAATCCACCATCTTCTCCCGAAAGAGCTTTCGCACACGGGTGACATCCGCTCCAGAGCGGCGCAGGAAGGCCGCTGCCTCAAAGGTCCTCACACCTGTCTGATTCTCAAAATTGTGGGTATCAATCACAATTCCAGCATACATGGCATCCGCTTCCGCCTGCCTCACCTTGATGCCATCCGCAATGTACTGCAAAATCTCTGCCACCATCTCGCAGGCTGAGGAAGCATAGGGTTCCACATAAGACAGCACCGCATTGTCTATGATTTCGCTGGTCTGTCTGTGATGGTCTAAGACCACAATGGTCTTCACCATGCGAAGCAGCTCCGGAGCCTCTGTGTAGCTGGGACGGTTCACATCCACAACCACCAGCATGGTGGAAGCATCCACCATCTCTGCCGCCCTTGCACCCGACAAAAACAAATCGTCTGGATAATCGGAGCTATTGATAAAGCGTTCCATCATCGGTCTGACGGAGGAAGTCACATCGTTGATGACAATATGAGCCTTCTTTCCCAGAGCCGTGGAGATTCGATAAATGCCGATAGCAGACCCCAGTGCGTCAATGTCGCCAATCTTATGTCCCATAATCAGCACTCTCTCTTTTCCGTCCATCAGCTC
>JAUNGR010000138.1 GCA_030524485.1 bacterium
AAAAAGATAAGAGATAAAAAAGGGTCCGACAGTGGAGGCTTGATACAAAAGTTGCCGCTGCCGGACTCTTCTGATGTTGAGAAAAAGCATCAAGAATGCCAGAGGATATCCCGATTTATGGTGGTATAAAACAAAGAACGGATTTCTTCTGGATGTTTGGTCTGTCCCAAAATCCACATTAGTTTGGTGACAGTAGCCTCCAGAGTCATATCGTAGGCTTCCAGCAACCCAAACTGTTGTTTTATGCTCTTTCCGACCTCATAGATGGACATATTGCTGCCCTCACGAGTCACCTGTGTAGTCATGACAATCACCTTTCCTTGCGAAACCGCCTGCTCCACGGCTTTGTGGAAATCTCCGCTGTCATAGGTTGGAAGACCACCCACCCCGAAAGACTCGATGATGACGGCATCGTGCTGGGAAGCGATGGAAGTTAAGAGAGAAGCCTGAGTGGAAGGAATGAGCTTTAATAAGGCAATGCGGCTGTCAAGCGTATGATAAAAGCGTACAGGACTGCGAAGCAAAGCCTTGTCATCCAAATAAAACAGCACATGGTCTTCCTGAATGATGGCGAGGTAGGGGAAGTTGATGCTGGAGAAGGCATTGTAGCTCTTTGTTCTCTCTTTTTTGGCACGGGTTCCGGCAATCACCTTCCCGTCAAACACAAGAGTGACTCCGTAGGCCTTGTCATGGGAGGCAAAACGAAGGCTATCCATAAGGTTGGTCTTTGCGTCGGTAATCTCCAAATCAATGGGCTTTTGTGCTCCCGTAATCACAATGGGTTTGGGAGAGTTCTGAATCAGGTAGGAGAGAGCTGCTGCGGTATAAGCCATGGTGTCTGTGCCGTGACAGATGACGAAACCATCGTAATCGGCATAGCGGCTCTCTATGGCTTCGCAAATCAAAAGCCAGTGCTTGGGCTGCATGTTGGTACTGTCAATGTTGATGAGCTGTAAGGTATCCGTCTGGCAGAAGGCTGCGGCATCTGGCACGTAGGAAAGTAGCTCTTCTGAGGTCAGCACAGGAGTCAAACCGGACTCCTTGCTGCCTTGTTTGGAGGCGATGGTGCCTCCGGTTGCAATGAGTAAAATGCGTTTCATACTGTTTCTCCGTTGAAATCAATTGAGACAAACTTAGACAAATTGTCTGCTTTGCTCGTTATATTCGTAATCGATTTGCTTAAAGTCTTGGCATAAAGTCTCTTTATCCACTCCAGCAGCTTTGCAGAAATCGTCCAAATTGGAATAAAAGTCCCGAAGCTGCGTATTGACATAACTTAAGCGTATCATCAAATCCTTTGGAAGCTGCATATTACGAATCTCCTTTTTTCTTGTTTTTTGTCCACTGATGCTAGCATTAGTGGACAGGGGAACATACGCCTCAAAGTGGGATAATATGGCCATTTTCTGCGTTATCCTCAGTCTGCGTACGTCCAGTACGCCTCCATCGTCTGCCTTAAAAATGGCCATATTCTCTCCGCTTGAGGTCGCAGAGTCAGGCAGGGATAAATTTTGTGCCCTGCAAGGCGCTTGAACGATGCGTACTGGACGTACGCAGAGCGAAAAGCAACACAGCAGGACGCAAAATTCACCCTGTCCTGACCGTATGTCCCCTTGTTCACTAATGCTATTTTATACCAATCGTGATTATAGCGGATTTGAGAAAAAATGACAATGCTTGTGAGTGCATTTTTTATTATGAATACCGACGACGCTTGCTTCATAGGTTAGAAGGAAAGAAGAAGGGGAGGGATGGATGACTGTGGCAGAGAGAAATCTGGAAGTTTTGGAGCAGTACGAACTGGAAGTAAGAGAAATCAGGAGAGGAAGAGGTGCTTTTTTATGTGAGACGAATCAGGGGCTGAAATTGCTAAGAGAATATAAGGGGACGGTGAAACGTCTGGAGTTTGAGGAGGAAATCCTATCCTATCTCAAGCAGGAGGGATTTTGTGTGGATCCGTATACAAAGACTGCGGAGGGAAATCTCATTTCGATTGCAGCGGATGGAAGCAAGTATATTTTGAAGGATTGGTATTTGAATCGGGAGTGTGATTTACAGAGTGAGAGAGATGTCCGTCGAGCGGTTTGTGCACTGGCCAAGCTACATCGGACATTGAGGAAGATTCCGTGGAAGGAGGAAGAGTGGAATTTGGCCTCTATGACAGCAAGACCGCTCTTTGAGGAGATGGAGAGGCACAATCGAGAGTTGGTGAGGGTGCGTAATTTTGTTCGTGCCAAGCGTAAGAAGACAGAATTTGAGCTTTGCATCCTTGGAAGTTTTGAGAAATTTTATCAGCAGGCGAAGATAGCAGCAAAAGGCTTGGCGGAGGCGAAGCAGGAGGAATTGCAGTACCTCTGTCATGGAGATATGAATCAGCATCATATCTTGCTGACAGAAAATGCTTTCTCTTTCATTGAGTTTAATCGGATGCATCGGGGAATGCAGATTGAGGATTTGTACCGTTTTGTCCGAAAAACCTTGGAAAAACAGGGATGGAATGCAGATTTTGGAATGCGGTTGTTGGAGGAATATCAGGAAGTTTTGCCTCTCTCAAAGTCGGAAAAACGCTCTTTGTATTACCTGTTTTTATATCCAGAGAAATATTGGAAACAGATGAATTTTTATTTTAATAACAACAAAGCTTGGATTCCGATAAAAAATATAGAAAAATTGATGAAACTGGAGGAACAGTTTCATGAGAGAGATGCGTTTTTACAAAAAATACATGAAAAAATTGAAAGATTTTGATTTATTTTTTAGCAAAAATGTATTATAATACAAGATAGTTGGGCAGCGTGTGCTCTGTATGTAAGAAGGAGAAGTAAGTCAGAGCGTGCGAAAATCGTTCAAATGAGAAGAGAAGGGAGTATTCGGTTATGAAGGATTACATGAAGATTTACAACGAATGGTTGTCAAATCCGTACTTTGACGAAGCGACAAAGGAGGAGCTTCGTGCCATTGCGGGAAATGAGAACGAAATCAAAGAACGCTTTTATATGGATTTGGAATTTGGTACTGCTGGTCTGAGAGGGGTTATCGGAGCAGGAATCAACCGCATGAATATCTATGTGGTGCGCCGTGCCACTCAGGGACTTGCAAATTACATCATCAAGCAGGGCGGAGCGGACAAAGGCGTTGCGATTGCCTATGATTCCCGCCATATGTCTCCAGAGTTTGCGATGGAGGCTGCTATGACCTTAGCTGCCAATGGCATTAAGGCTTATAAGTTTGAGTCTCTGCGTCCGACACCGGAACTGTCCTTTGCGGTGCGTGAGCTTGGCTGTATCGCCGGTATCAACATCACAGCGAGCCATAACCCGCCGGAGTATAACGGTTACAAGGTGTATTGGGAGGATGGTGCCCAGTTCACACCGCCGCATGACAAGGGAGTTACCGAGGAAGTGCTGGCTATCCAAGATTTGTCCACCGTAAAGACCACAGACGAGGCGACAGCAGTGGCAGCAGGTAAGTATGAGGTGATTGGCAAGGAGATTGACGATAAGTATATCGCACAGGTGAAGGCACAGGTGGTGAACCAGAAGGCCATTGATGAGATGCAGGACCAGATCACGATTGTATACACACCTCTTCACGGCACAGGAAACATTCCAGCGAGAAGAACCATGAAGGAGATTGGATTCGAGCATGTATATGTGGTTCCACAGCAGGAGCTTCCAGATGGTGATTTCCCGACGGTGAGCTACCCGAATCCGGAGGCAGAGGAGGCCTTTACTTTGGGTCTGGCCTTAGCAAAAGAAAAAAATGCAGACTTGGTACTGGCAACAGACCCAGATGCAGACCGTCTTGGCGTTTATGTGAAGGATACAAAGTCCGGCTCCTACATTCCTTTGACAGGAAATATGTCCGGTTCTCTTCTGTGTGAGTATGTGCTGAGCCAGAAGGCGGCAGCAGGAAAAATTCCGGCGGACGGACAGGTTGTAAAATCCATCGTTTCCACCAACCTGATTGATGCCATCGCAAAGGCTTACCATGTGGAGCTGATTGAGGTGCTGACTGGATTTAAGTGGATTGGACAGCAGATTTTGAAGAATGAAAAGACTGGCAAGGGTACTTACCTCTTTGGTATGGAGGAAAGCTATGGCTGCTTGATTGGAACCTATGCTCGTGATAAGGATGCTATCTCGGCTACGGCTGCTCTGTGCGAGGCTGCAGCTTATTACAAACAGCAGGGCAAGACGCTGTGGGATGCTATGATTGATATGTATGAGAAGTATGGCTATTACAAAGATGCCGTGAAGTCCATTGGTCTTTCTGGCATTGAGGGTCTGGCTAAGATTCAGTCCATCATGGAGACTCTGCGTGCGAACCCGCCGAAGGAAGTGGCAGGCTACAAGGTAGTTTCTGTGAGAGATTACAAGAATGACACCATCACCGATATGGCAAGCGGCGAAGTGAAACCGACCGGACTGCCTTCCTCCAACGTTCTCTACTACGATATGGAAGATGGCGTTTGGATGTGCGTGAGACCTTCCGGCACTGAGCCAAAGATTAAATTCTACTACGGAATCAAGGGAACTTCTTTGGAGGATGCAGATGCGAGAGCAGAAGCTATGGGCAAAGAAGTGACCAATATGGTAAACAAAATGTTATGATACCAGAGTCAAAAGGTCATAAAATCGGATGCAAGCTTGCTTGCAAGAAGATTTTTGAACTTGGGACTCGCCAAAACATGAGTAAGAAGCCGTTTTTTGAAGAAAAACGAGCGGATTACGAATGGTTTGAGGATTGCGGAAGCACTATGTGCGAAGCAATCCGGTATCATAGGAGCTAAAGCTCAAAAGGTCATAAAATCGGATGCAAGCTTGCTTGCAAGAAGATTTTTGAACTTGGGACTCTTGGGAGTTGCTAAAATATGAGGTGCTTTCCAGAGGAAAAGAGACTGTGAAAAGACGGACAGGATTCGGCAAAGTAGAATCCTGTCCGTTTGCTCTTCTAATGTCTGAACTTTTCCAGCTCCTCCTTTAATTCTTTTAAGGCTTCCGAATAGCGGCTGCTGGCATAGGGGTTGGCACGAAGAAGACGTTGCTTGCCGGCATCCAAACGTTTGCGGATGTCCGTTCGAGCTTGCACAAGTTGTTGTCTCTTGTTTGTGAGGGACTGCATTCTCTCATGAAGCGTGTGCTCCAACCAGAGGGAGGTATCATCCTTTAGGTCTGTGACACGGGTGGCCACCTCGTTGCGCAAGTCGCTGCGCAACTGCTCCATGCGGTCCAAAGTTCCAACCCTGAGATTGTCAATGCGCTGAGAGGTCTCTGCTTTTAACAGAGAAAGCTGTACCTGAACGTCATCCAGCTCGCTGCGTAGGGTAGCAAGATTTTCGAGCAGTTTTGCCAAATCCAGAGCCTCCTTCACAGAGATTGCACTGTCTGTCACAAAGAGAACAGAGATGAGCAGGTCTGCGACAATCAAAAAGGGAGTCGAAAGGGAGAACAAAAAGGCCTCCACAGGTTTGTGTATCACCTCGGTCAGGAAAAGAGTCAGAAAGCCCCAAGCAATCGAGGAGGACAGACAAATGTAGCCATTGACATGAAAGCGTTGGTTGCTGTAATCCCAATATTTCATTTTAAAGAGCTTTTCCATTGTCCAGCCAGTTATATATTCCAAGACTGTGGCAGCAATCATGCCCAGAAAGTAAACTGCCACGAGGTTATCTTTCACTGGAAGAGAGACCCAAAGCATCATCACTGCACCGGTTCCGTATAGGGGAAGCAGGGGAGCGTGCAGAAAGCCTCGGTTGATAAAGTGTCTTTTTTTGAGAGAAACATAGGTGGATTCAAAAATCCAACCGAAAAAACAGTACAAGTAAAAAAAAGCCAGCCATTGGTACCAAGTATACGTATACATCATTTAAAGTCCTCCTTAGGAAACTTCATTCTAGCATAAAGTAATATAGAAAGCAAGGGGAGGCACGACAAACGCATGAGTAAATAAAATATGAACAAATTTCTTTTTTCTGGTAT
>JAUNGR010000139.1 GCA_030524485.1 bacterium
GGAGAGTGAGACTGATGGAGAAGTGAGAGTGACCTTTTCTTTTGTGGGCTTAGAGGGCTATGGGAAGGATGCGAGGGAGAGCATTTTTTATGCCTTTGCAGAGGCCAAGTGTCCGATTGTCCAGATGCAGGAGAAGAAAAAGACATTGGAAGAGGTATTCTTGGAATTGACAGAGGGAGAAAAACAAGACAAACAAAAGAAACCGAAAAAGAGAGATAAAGTGGAGAAACAAGAAGGGCAAGAAGAACAAGAGAGAGAAAAGCAACAAGAGATAGAAGAGGCAGAGACGGAAAATGCAGAGACAGGGGAAGCAGAAATACTGAGTGCAGATGTAGAAGAAATGGAGGAAGAGAAGAATGAGAGCAATATTTAAAAGAGAATTGAAATCTTATTTTACATCCATGACAGGCTATGTATTTATTGCATTTCTGACCATGTTTATAGGAATCTATTTCCTTGCATACAATTTGATGAATGGATATGCTTATTTTTCTTATTCTTTGTCGGGAGTGCTTTTGATTATGTCCATAGGGATTCCAGTTTTGACCATGCGTAGTTTTGCGGATGAGAAAAAAACAAGAACCGACCAGTTGCTGTTGACTGCACCTGTTTCTGTGACAGAAATTGTTTTGGGAAAATATCTAGCGATGACAGCAGTGTTTGCGGTTCCAGTGTTAATTTCTTGTCTCTGTCCTTTGATTATTAAGGCGAACGGAACGGCTTATCTGTTGGCAGACTACAGCACCATTTTAGCCTTCTTTTTGATGGGAAGCCTGTTTATTGCGATTGGGATGTTTTTGTCCTCCCTGACAGAGAGCCAGATTATTGCAGCGGTTGGAACCTTTATCATTCTGCTCTGTCTGATGCTTTGGAGCGGGATACTTTCCTTTTTACCGACCTCAGCAAAATCTTCTGTGATAGGATTTTTTGTGATTTTATTCTTTGTATGTTTTGTACTGTACGAGGTGATGGAAGACTGGAGAGTTGCAGCTGCGGTTGCAGTGGCGGGGAGTGCCGTGCTTGCAGGGCTGTATCTTTGGAAGGAAGAGCTGTTTGACCGTGCATTGGTAAATTTGTTGGAAAAATTTGATGTGGTATCCTTATTTGATGGCTTTGCACAGAGTCATATGTTTGATATTTGTGCTTTGATTCTCTATCTTAGTGCAATTTTTCTCTTCCTGTTTTTGACGGTGCAGTCCATAGAAAAGAGAAGATGGAGCTAGGGAGGACAAAAAACATGAATCGAAAATTGAAAAAAGGCGGCTATAGTGCCGTATTGACTTTGGTTGTTCTTGCGATTGTCATTGCAGTGAATATGCTTGCCTCCCAGATTCCGGAGGACAAAAAGCAGTTAGATATCAGTGGAAAAGACCTATATACTTTGAGCGATACGACAAAGGAATTGCTGGGTTCCTTAGATAAAGATGTAACTTTGTATGTGGTAAGTGACCCAAGCAGAGTGGATGAGAGAATTCAAAAGATAGCAGAGCATTATGCAGCTGCTTCCTCTCACATCCGTGTGGAAAGTTTGGACCCAGTGCTGCATCCATCGGTACTTTCCGAGTACGAAGCGACGGACCAGAGCATTTTGGTATCCTGTGAGGAGACGGGAAAAAGAGAGACGATTCCTTTCACGGATATTATTGTGTATGACCAGATGTCCATGTACTATGGACAATATCAGGAGTCAGAATTTGATGGCGAGGGACAGTTGAGCAGTGCGATTTCTCTTGTCACAAGTGAGGTAAATAAGAAAATCTATCGTACAGAGGGGCATGATGAGGAAGCTTTGAGTACATCGGTGCAAGATTTGCTCGCAAAATCCAATTTGGAGTTGGATACGGTGAATCTTTTGACGGATAATGGAGTACCAGAAGATGCCGATATGTTGATTATTAACGCACCGCAGAGAGATTTGGCTGAAGATGAGAGGGAGATGTTGTCCGAGTATCTCAATGGAGGCGGACAGGTAATGCTTTTGATTGGACCTTCCGATACCGATAGACCGAATTTTACAGCCTTAGCGGAGGAATTTGGCTTGGATTTGCAGAATGGATATCTCGCAGACACACAGGCTTTCTATCGGAACAATCCTTACTACATCTTCCCAACCTTTGTTTCGGGAAGCACAATTTTAAGCGGAATTTCCTCTCAAAATCCGGCTTTGGTGATTGATGCGATGGGCATGAAACAGATGGAAACTTTACCAGATGGTGTGACAGTGATTCCATTTTTGACTACCACAGAGGGCGGTGTTTTGGTGCAGAGTAATCATTCTCAGCAAGAAGGAGAATATTTGATTGCAGCGGCTGCCACAAAGAATGTGGATGATGAGACAACAGCAAGATTGACTGTGATTGCGGCTCCAAGCTTGATTTCAGAGACAGTGACAGCATCGTTTTCCAATGTTTCAAACCTAACTATCTTTATGAATGCCTTGACTGCAGGATTTGACGATGTGCAGAACATTTCCATTCCGACTAAGAGCCTTGCGGAAACCTACAATACGATTATCAATGGCGGTATGTGGGGAATTTTGTTCATCGCAGTGATTCCGGTGCTGCTTTTGGTGAGTGGATTGCTTATCTGGATGAAGAGAAGAAAACTGTAGAGTCAACATCTTAGAATGGGAGGTTTGGAAAGTGAAAAAAAAGAAAAATCCCTTGTTTTTGGCACTTGGTGTGTTGGTTGTGCTGGGAGTTTGTCAGATTGGAATTGAAAAAGGAAAGGAAGCTCAACAGAAGAAGGAAGAAGAGAACAAAGAATATGTGCTTACGATGGAGAATGTCACAGCCCTCTCTTATCAGAGCGATGGAACGGTGCTTTCTTTTGAGAAAAATGGGGACACTTGGAGTTATGCAGAAGATGCAGAATTCCCTTTAAATGAGCTGAAAATCACGAACATTGAGACGGATGCCTTGGAGATAGAACCCGTGCGTGTGCTGGAGGATGCCGATGCATGGTCAGAGTATGGGCTGGAAGAACCTGAAAAGTGGGTACAGCTCACCGATGCCAATGGAGAGAGCAAAAAGATATTAATTGGAAATGAGACAGACTCCAATTATTATATCAGCATAGAGGGGGAAAATACCGTTTATACAACGGCTTCCGGACTGGCAGATGACTTGTATGGAGATTTGTATGATTTGATACAGTTGGAAGACTTTCCCTATGTATCCAGTGCAGATATTGTAAGCGTAGAGGTGGCAAAAGCAGATGGCAGCGGCTATACATTAGACAAAAAAGAGAAGGAAGTAGAGCTAGAGGCTGAAACGGAAGAAGAGAGCGAAGCCGAGGAAACCAAGAATATTGAGAGTATGGCGGAAGCAATTCTTGCAGAAGGAACGGCACAAGAAAATGAAGAAAGTGAAAAGGAAGAGAGTGGAGAAGGAGAGATAAGTGAAGGCATAAGTGAGGAAGTAAGCGAAGAGGAGAGTATAGAAGAAACGATAACGGAGGAAGACATAGTGGAATGGTATGTGACGGATGCCCAGTCTGGTCAAACGTATCTTTTGGCTGAAACAGACACGGCAGACAGCATCGCACAGACTCTTTCCTCTCTGTATGTATCTTCCTGTGAGAATTATAAAGTGAGTGAGGAAGAGCTAGCGCTGTATGGCTTAGACCAGCCAACTGTGATCAGCTATGTATATGAAGATGAGGATAGCGAAAACACAGAGGGAGAGCTTACCGAGGTGGAAAACAGCGATGGAAGTGAAACGCAAGCCAATAAAGTTTCCTTTGAAGTGGGAAATTTGGACGATAGCCAAACTTACTATTATGTAAGATTGGAGAATTCCAAGGCAGTCAATAAGATAATGGCAAGTAGCTTGGACACTCTGCTAGCTAAAACAAGTGAAGATTTTCATTAAAATTGGGAAGCACTAAAACCAATCACATGATAGGAATCTGTTTTTGACTGTTAGAAAGTTAAACTGGCTCTATCCCAATAAAATTCATGGGATAGAGCCATTTCCTTATAGATTTGCTTATGCAGTAAACTGACATGATTCATGATTCACCTACGGCGAATCACCCCGAAACACTTACAGACAAACCGTCACGAAGATATCATAAATCGCACGAATTGCTGTCTCAAAATCATTGTTTTTAACACCAATGATAATATTCCATTCACTAGACCCCTGATCAATCATCTTTACATTCACTCTGGCATGAGCAAGTGCAGAGAAGATTCTTCCAGAGGTTCCTCTTGTTGCACGCATTCCTCTTCCCACTACTGCAATCAGAGCCATATCCGATTCTAATTCAATGTGGTCTGGATGAACGGCATGGTTGATACCAGTAATCACTTTCTGTTCGTTCTGTTCGAATTCATCCTGATGTACCAAGATGGTCATTGTATCAATCCCTGAAGGCATATGTTCAAAGGAAATACCATTGTCCTCAAATACCTGAAGAACTTTTCTCCCAAAACCAATTTCAGAGTTCATCATGGCTTTCTCTATGTTGATGGCTACAAATCCCTTCTTTCCTGCTACGCCTGTGATGGTGTACTCTGGCTTAACGCAGGTGGTTTGTACAATCATGGTTCCTGGTTCGTCTGGTGCGTTGGTATTTCGGATATTAATCGGGATACCGGATTTGCGAACTGGGAATACGGCATCTTCATGCAACACCGTTGCTCCCATGTAGGCAAGCTCACGAAGCTCACGATATGTGATGGTATGAATGGGTCTTGGTTTCTCCACAATGCGTGGGTCTGCAATCAACATACCAGAAACATCTGTCCAGTTTTCATACAAATCTGCTACAATCGCTGCTGCGACCAAGGAACCTGTCACATCAGAACCACCTCTGGAGAAAGTCACTACCTTTCCCTCAGCAGTTGCCCCATAAAATCCTGGAATTACAGCATATTCTTTGTTGTATAAGACATCCTTTAGCAGTTTTTCTGTCATTTCATTGTCCAAAGTTCCATCTTCATGGAAACGAATGACATCTTCTGCATCCACAAAAGGATATCCCAAATATCTTGCGATAATAATACCGTTTAAGAATTCTCCTCTGGAAGCGGCATACTCCCGTCCAATCTTATTTTTAAAATTCGTCTCTATCTCATCAAATTCATGTTCAAGATTTAAATCCAAATGAAGTCCATCAATAATTTCCTGATATCTCTTCTTGATTCTTGAGAAACCTTCCGAAAAGTCTTTGCCTTTACATGCCAAATCATAACAATAATACAACATATCTGTCACTTTTGTATCTTTGGCATTCCGTTTTCCAGGTGCAGAAGGAACAACATATCTGCGTGAATTATCTGCATGAATAATATTTCCAACCTTTTCAAACTGCTCTGCACTCGCTAGCGAGCTACCTCCAAATTTTACAACCTTAACCACTTGCATTTCCTCCATTGCATGTTTTTCGATCTTGCTTTGATATTGTTTCATGTATCTATCCGCATGTTCCATGCTGCTCTCCTCTTTCCCTATATAGGCAGCAACATCTGGACTTTCACCGTATATTATACTCATAAATCTTACCAATGCAAGTTTTTTTCTCTGAATCAATAGTAAATTTGGCGGTTTTAGTGCTTCGTCTTCCATTTTTCGTAGGCTTGTTGTAATAGAACGAAACATAGTTGTTGTTCTTTTGCGCCTTGTTTTCTTGCCATGAAAGGAAGAAATTGCTAAAATGAAGATAGCATCAGTGGACAGGGGAACATACGCCTCAAAGCGGGATAATATGGCCATTTTCTGCGTTATCCTCAGTCGGCGTACATCCAGTACGCCTCCATCGTCTGCCTTAAAAATGGCCATATTCTCTCCGCTTGAGGTCGCAGAGTCAGGCAGGGATAAATTTTGTGCCCTGCAAGGCACTTGAACGATGCGTAC
>JAUNGR010000140.1 GCA_030524485.1 bacterium
AGGACGCAAAATTCACCCTGTCCTGACCGTATGTCCCCTTGTTCACTGATGCTAGCATTAGTGGACAGTGGACAAGGGGGAATGAAGATGGGAATTATCAAAGAGATGCAGAAAAATGAGCAGCTGACTGAGAGGGAAAAAGATATTCGCAACTATATTTTGGCACATCCAGAAAATCTGGATCATTTCACTTCTAGGGACTTAGGAGCGGCTACTTTTACCAGTGCGGCTTCCGTGACGCGGTTTTGCAAAAAAATGGGATGTGAGGGCTATCAGGAATTTAAGCTGCGTTTTCTCAGCGACATTCGCTCAGGAAGTTCAGAGGGTGAAAAAATGCCAGTGATTGCTCCAAAAGAAAATGTTGCTGTGATTATGGCGAAAATTTATGATATTCAAAAGAGAGTGCTGGATGAGACTCGCTCCGCTTTGTCTCTGGCACAGATGTATCGGGTGGGAGGAATGCTCGCACAGGCAAAGTATATTGATTTTTATGCTTATGATGTCAATGTTCACTTAGCGGAGTATGCCTGCAACCAATTTTTCTATTGTGGAAAGGTGGCAAATACCTATATTGCAACCAACAGTCAACAATTCATGGCAATGATGGGAAAGGAAGGGCATTTGGCTGTGATTATCAGCCGTACAGGGGAAAACTCCCGTCTGATGGAGATTGCCAGACAGCTCAAACGTCAACAGGTGCCAACAATTGTTATCACGATAGGCAGGGAACATTCCTTGGGATTTATGGGAGATGAGATGCTCGTGGCAGCCACAGAGACGAGAGTGGAGGAATTGGGAACCGTTATGTTTTCTTCTTCGGTAAAGTATATTTTGGATGTGATGTTCTGTATGACTTTTTCTCAATGTTACGAGGATAATGTGAAAAAGAATGCTTACTATGAGAAATTAGCGAGGGAAAAGAATCTTTGGGCTTTGTTTCGAGATTTTAACTAGCCAACTAGTATCGGTAGATACAAGATAGAGTTGTAAAAAGTGCATAAAAAACATACTGGATTTTTTAAGGCTGAAACAAAATTTCAGCTTTTTTTTGTTTTGAAACAAAATGTTTGCAACATTCCACCAGAAAGAGGCGGTTTTATTGCGATTTTTTTGGACTGTGCTATACTTTGAACCATCAAAGCAAACAACCATAAACAAAGAAAGAATGCAGACCGAGCGCGCGGTAAATTCTGAAGGAAAAAGAGAAGGAGAAGAAAAATGGCTAAGATTCGAGATTATAAGCAGCTTGCCCAAGATATCCTCCGAGAAGTGGGTGGAGAGAGCAATATTGTGAATGCGACCCGTTGTGCGACCCGTCTGCGTTTGGTGTTAAAAAACACGCCGGACAAAGCAAAAGAAAACATTGCAGCGATGGCTGGAGTCATCACGGTGGTGGAGAATAATGGGCAGTTTCAGGTGGTAATTGGAACTCATGTGAGTGATGTTTTTGCGGAAGTGTCTCAGATATTGAGATTAGATGAAAAAGGAGAGGGAACACAGGAGGCAGCGAAGGGAAATGTGTTAAACCGTGTGATTGCGACTATGTCAGCGGTCTTTGCACCCTTTGTATATATTTTGGCAGCAGCTGGAATTCTCCAAGGTATGTTGATTCTCATCAATTTGGCAGTGCCAGCTTTTCAACAGACAGGAACTTATGAGGTTTTGAGTTTCTTGTCTTGGACACCGTTTACATTTTTGCCTATTTTTATTGCGATTACAGCATCAAAGCATTTTCAGTGCAATATGTATATTGCAGTGCTCTGCTGTTGTGCTCTTGTTAATCCGACTTGGACGGAGATGGCAGCCAGAATCGCAGATGGAGAGAGCATTCGCTTTTTTATGATTCCTCTGTCTCAGACAACCTATACCTCATCGGTGCTGCCACCCTTGTTTTTGGTTTGGATTTTATCTTACCTTGAGAGATGGTTGGATAAAAAGATTCCAGATATCATAAAGCCGCTGCTTACTCCGTTGCTTTGTCTGGTTATCATGGTTCCGTTGACCATACTTCTGTTAGGACCTGCTTCCACTTTGTTGGCAACTGCTATTGCAAATGCTTATAATGGAATGTTTGCAGCGGCTCCAGCAATTGCAGCGGCCGTGATAGGAGGAATTTGGCAGGTAGTGGTTATTTTTGGTGTGCATTGGGGTATCACTCCTGTGGTCATGACAAATTTTGATTTGTATGGAAGAGATTCCTTCCAAGCTTTCCAGACCATTGCAGTGGTAGCACAGATGGCTGCAGCATTTGGCTGCTTTCTTAAATCAAGAAACAAAGAATTTAAGGGTGTGGCACTCTCAGCAGGCGTTACTGGTATTTTTGGTATCACAGAGCCAGCTATCTACGGTGTAACCCTTCGACTCAAAAAGCCCTTTATCTGTGGCTGCATTGCTGGAGCTGTGGGAGCGGTAGCCGCAAGCTTTTTTAACACATATTATTATGCGTATGCAGGACTTCCTAGCTTACTGACCACAGTAAATGCCATCAATACAGAAAATCCATCCTCTTTTATGGGCGAGATTTTGGGCTGTGCCATTGCTATTATCGGAGCAATTGTGTTGGTGCAAATCGTTGGATTTGAGGACCCGAAGGAAGAGAAAGCAGCGGGAAGTGATGAGAATGTGAATCATATCAGTAGTGCAAATACAACAAGCGAAACTATGAATATAAAAAATGTGACAGATACGGTTGTTTGCAGTCCTCTGAGTGGAAGAGTCATTCCTATGTCTGAGGTTCCAGATAAAGTATTTTCCAGTGGCATGATGGGAGCAGGTGTTGCTATTGAGCCAGATGATAATCGGGTCTATGCCCCCTTTGATGGAGAATTGACGAGTATTTTTGAGACGAAACATGCTATTGGGCTGACGGCGGAGAATGGAACAGAGCTTTTGATTCATGTAGGTTTGGACACGGTGGAGCTTCAGGGAAAGTATTTTGAGCTGCACAAACAGATGGGAGATAAGGTGAAAAAAGGAGATTTGCTTTTGAGCTTTGATACAGAGGAAATCAAAAAGGCAGGCTATCCGCTGGTAACTCCTGTGATTGCAGTGGGAAAAGAAGAGATTCAAAACAGTGCAGAAGGAAAAATGGCAAAGGCGGGAGAACCTATTATGACTATTTCGTAAAAATGTAGATGAGATATAGAAAGACAGAAAGACATCAAAACATCAAGGAAGGAGTGCAACATATGAGCACATTATCGAAGGACTTTTTATGGGGCGGTGCAGTGGCTGCCCACCAGTTAGAGGGAGGTTGGCAGGAAGGCGGAAAAGGAATCAGCGTGGCAGATGTCATGACAGCAGGAGCCAACGGTGTGAGCCGCCGTATCACAGAAGGAGTGCTTGAGGGAGAAAACTATCCGAATCATGAGGGGATTGATTTCTACCATAGATACAAAGAGGATATTCGCATGTTTGCGGAGATGGGATTCAAATGCTTTCGTACCAGCATTGCTTGGACGAGAATTTTCCCGAAGGGAGATGAGGCAGAGCCAAATGAGGAAGGCTTGAAATTCTATGATGATCTATTTGACGAACTGTTGAAATATGACATTCAGCCAGTGGTGACCCTGAGCCATTTTGAGATGCCTTATCATCTGGCAAAGGAATATGGAGGTTGGATGAATCGTCAGGTGATTGACTTCTTTGTAAAGTACGCAAAGACCGTGATGTCTCGCTATAAGGATAAGGTGAAATACTGGATGACTTTTAATGAGATTAACAACCAGAGCAACACTTCCAATGATATTTTTGGCTGGACTTGCTCCGGAGTGAGATTTTCAAAGTTTGAGAGACCAGAAGAGGCAATGTTTCAGGCTGCTCATCATGAGCTGGTGGCCAGTGCTATGGTGGTAAAACTAGGTCATGAGATCAATCCAGAGATGAAAATCGGATGCATGTGTTCCTTTGTGCCATTCTATCCCTATTCTTGCAATCCAGCAGATATCATGACAGCTACCGAATCGATGAGAGAGAGATATCACTTTTTGGATGTGCATGTGAGAGGACATTATCCAGCTTACACATTAAAGAACTGGGAGCATAAGCAATATCACATTCAAATGGAAGAAATTGATGAAAAGATTTTGGCAGAAGGAACTGTAGATTACATTGGTTTTAGCTACTATATGTCCAACACCGTGAAGGCAGATGTGCAGAGAGATGTATCTGACTCTACGGACGGAGGCAGCCTGAAATCTGTGGAAAATCCGTATCTGGAGACCAGCGATTGGGGATGGACGGTAGACCCAGTGGGACTACGCTACAGTCTGACTACTCTGTATGAGAGATACGAGAAGCCTCTATTTATAGTAGAGAATGGGTTTGGAGCAGTGGATATCAAAAATCCAGATGGAAGCTGCGATGACAATCAGAGAATTGGTTATCTCCGCCGACACATTCAGGAGATGAAGAAGGCTGTGGAAGTGGATGGAGTAGATTTGATGGGCTACACTCCGTGGGGCTGCATTGATTTGGTATCCTTTACCACTGGAGAGATGAAGAAGCGCTATGGTTTTATTTATGTAGACAAGAATAACGATGGAAGTGGAAGCTTAGAGAGAAGCAAAAAGAAATCGTTTGACTGGTATAAGCATGTGATTGAGACCAATGGGGAGGAACTTTAACTGTCAAACGCCCGCGTTTAGAGGGGAATCGTTAACTTTTTAGTAAGAATATAATAAAGTGGCTCTAATCCCAACAAAATTCATGGGATAGAGCCATTTTAACTTACTTCATATAGTGTCTCTTCATACAACTTTTGGTCAAATGTTAATGAATGAAATTTTTAATATATTTCTTGTAATGTCCCTCAATTTTCAGTATAATGGAGACAGTCGATGGGGTATCGGCAGAGGATTCTGTCTCAGACAGAAAGTTGCAACTGAAAATGGAGAAGGCGTATATTCGCTAGGGAGGGGGATTTTCATGGAAGAACGCATGGTAAAGATTTATTCGCAGATGTCAAGAGTACCTTTAAAGATTATCGGAGGGCATTTTGCTACCAACCATTCCCATATCAATTATTATATTGATATGACAACGCTGAAGACGAGATTGAGCGAGGCTATGATGGTTGCGGAAGAGCTGACGGCACAGTATCGCTATCTGGATGTGGTGGATACCATTGTGTGTCTGGATGGAATGCAGGTAGTTGGAGCATTTCTTGCTGCGAAGTTGGAGCAGGCGGGGGTAAAGTCTACTAACGAGCACAAGACCATTTATGTGGTGACACCGGAATTTAACAGCAACAGCCAGATGATTTTCAGAGATAACATTGCTCCTATGATTCATGGAAAGAACATCTTGATGTTGATGGCATCGGTGACGACCGGACTGACCATCAATAAGGGAGTGGAGTGTATTCAGTACTATGGAGGTAAGTTGAGAGGAATTTCTTCTATATTTAGTGCGATTGATGCACTGGATGGAATAGAGGTAAATTCGGTATTTACCAAAAAAGATCTCACAGGCTATCAGACCTACGATTACAGGAATTGTCCATTCTGCAAGAAGGGCATTCCGCTGGATGCTTTGGTAAACAGCTACGGATATTCTAAACTTTAGAACTGAGCTGCAATCAAGATAAGACATAAAGAAGCAGATATATCATGAGGCAAAACTTGCATAGCATGTTTTGTCTCTTTTGTCTCATTTTGCAACTAAGCGGATTTCTTTGTGCTATAAACATAAGTAGGAAGACACAAAGAATACGAAGAGAATACGAAAAGGAGACAAGGAGAAGACGAATAGAAGACAAATAGAAGAGGAGGTTTCAAATGGATAAGCAAGCAATGGATAC
>JAUNGR010000141.1 GCA_030524485.1 bacterium
AAGGAAAGAGAAAGAAAGAGGTAGGAAGAAAGAGAAAGAGAAGCTCAAAGGAGGCAAAGGCGATGGACAGGAAAAGAGGGAGACGCTTTTTGGCAGGACTGCTCTGTGCTTTGCTTGTGGGTACACAGTTGCTGATGGTGGTTCCGGCGGCAGCGGCAGTGAGCAAAAAGGATGTGACGGAGGCGAAGAATAAGGTCAGTGCCTTGGAGCAGGAGAAGCAGAAGGTAGAGAAGACCATACAGAATCTGGAAAGTTTAAAGAACGATACCGCAGCCTATGTCAAGCAGTTAGATGCGAGTTTGCAAGAGTTAGCGGACGAGTTGACAGATTTATCGAATCAGATTACGGACAAGGAAGCAGAGATTGCAGTGACGAATGAGGAATTGGAGGCAGCGAAGGAGACCGAGAGAGAGCAGTACGAGTCCATGAAGCTGCGTATTCAATATATGTACGAGAAGGGAGATACGAGCTATTTGGAGATGCTTTTGCAGGCGGAGAGTATGTCCGATTTGTTGAGTCGTGCCGAGTATATCTCCCAGATTACGGACTATGACAGAAAGCAGCTTGAGCTGTATGCCCAAAACAAAGAAAACATTGCCGAGCATGAGACACAGCTGCAGGCGGAGAGAAGTGAGCTTTTGGATTTGCAGGAATCCACACAGGCAAAGCAGAATTCTGTGGAAACCCTAGTCAACCAAAAGACAGCTGAGATTAGAAGCTATGAGTCCAAGATTTCGACTGCACAGAAGCAGGCGAGTGAATACCAGAAGGACATTCAGGCACAGGAAGCGTCCATCAAGCAGATGGAGGCACAAATCAAGAAACAGGAGGAAGAGGCAAGGAAGAAAGCGGAGGCGGAAGCCAAGAGGAAGGCGGAGGAGGAAGCAAGAAAAAAAGCGGAGGCAGCAGCGGCCGCAAAGAAGAAGCAAAGTACACCAAGTACACAGAGCGGCACCTCCTCGAATAAAACAGTCAGTGCCGGAAATACTAGTTTCATATGGCCCTGTCCGTCTAGCAGTCGGATTACTTCTAAATTTGGAAGTCGAACTTCCCCAACGGAGGGAGCTTCCTCCAACCATCAGGGCATTGATATCAGTGCTTCGAGTGGCAGCAACATTGTGGCGGCGGCTTCCGGAACGGTGGTGATTTCCACATACAGCTATTCGGCGGGCAATTATATTATGATCAATCATGGAGGCGGTGTCTATACGGTGTATATGCATTGTTCAAAGCTGTTAGCTTCCGTGGGAGACAGCGTAAAGCAGGGAGAAGTGATTGCGAAGGTAGGTTCCACCGGTTATTCCACAGGACCTCACTTACATTTTGGAGTCCGTATCAATGGAAGTTATGTGAATCCAAGCAAGTATGTGAGTCCGTAGAACGATAATAGGATGAAAGGGTCATAAAATCCGATGTCAGCTTGCTTGCGAGAGTGCTTTGTGAGGAGCAATCCGGTATCATAGAATTGAGATGAGAGCCAGATAGGAGACGGGAAGAGATAGATGATAGAGAATGAGAACAATCAGGAAAAAGAGATAAAAAAACCAAACAGAAGCGGTTTTTTGAAGGGAGTTTTCACTGGAGCGGTTTTGATGGGAGCCATAATAATATGTAGAAATGAGTTTATCCATCAAGCCAATCAGTGGAAACAGCAGCTTACCACGGACACAGGCAGCGATGAGGAGGCAAATGAGCTAAATACCAATCGCATCGCACAGAAATCTGCCTACATACAGAGGCTGATAGACCAGTATTTTCTGTTTGATGAGGATTATGAAGAGATGGAGGAAAGCATGTACGCAGGCTTGATGGCGGGTTTGAAAGACCCCTATGCAGCCTACTACTCTGCGGATGAGATGGATGAGGTGATGGAGGATACCACCGGAGTGTATTATGGAATCGGTGCTGTGGTCAGCCAAAATATAGAGACAGGAATCATTACCATCACCCGTGTGTATCCAGACAGTCCAGCGGAGAAGGCCGGTATGATGGCGGGAGATATGCTTTATAAGGTAGATGGAATCGAAGCCACTGGCGAGGAATTGGATATGCTTGTGAGCCAGCATGTGAGGGGAGAACAGGGGACAAGCGTGGAGATTGAGGTGTATCGAGAATCCACAGGAGAGTATCTCACCCTCTATCCTGTGAGGGATAAGATTGAAACGGAAACCGTCTCCTATGAGATGTTAGAGGATGACATTGGCTATATTTTGGTCAGTCAATTTGAGAATGTGACAGACAAGCAGTTCCGCACAGCGGTGGAGGAGCTGGAGGCAGAGGGAATGCAAAAGCTGGTGTTGGATTTAAGAGGAAATACAGGAGGAACTCTGGATTCCGCCCTCGGTATGATGAGCTATGTGTTGCCAGATGGCCTTTTGTTCTACGATGAGGACAAGAATCGCAGTGGCACCAAATATGTATCAGAGAATGGAGCCTTGTATCAGATTACTTACACGCAGGACAATCCGGAAGTCACAAAAAAGGTCTTTATGGAAGACGGGCATCAGTTGGATATGCCGATTGTTATCTTGGTGAATGGCTATACAGCGAGTGCAGCGGAGGCCTTTAGCAGCAGTCTCAGGGACTTTGATTGGGCGACTCTGCTGGGAACCAAGACTTACGGCAAAGGCATCGTACAGACGATGATGACTTTGGGGGACGGTTCCATGGTGAAACTGACCACTTCCCAGTACTATTCTAAGAGTGGTTATGTGATTCATCAGCAGGGACTGGAGCCAGATGTGGAATTGGAATTTGACATAGAAGCGTTTGTGGATAATGCCTACAGTAAGGAAGCGGATAATCAGATTCAAAAAGCAGTGGAGTTGCTGCGTTAGTTGAATACCGTTAGCATCCGTGGACGGGGGAACATACGCCTCCTTGTTCACGGATGCTAATGATTGCGAGAAAAGAAAGGCAGTAAACAAGAGATGGAATTGTTACATTTGTTGCAGGAACCGGCGAGGGAGTACAGCCCGATTCCCTTTTGGTTTTTGAATGGAGATTTGACGGAGGAGGAGTTGTGCCGTCAATTAAAGGATTTTGTGGCCCATGGGGTGTATGGAGTGGTGCTGCATCCGAGAATCGGTTTGGCAGACCGTATCTCTTATCTGGGAAAGGAATTCTTTCACTACATTCGCACAGCGGTGAAGGCAGCCTCAGAGCTGGGAATGACGGTGGTGCTTTATGACGAGGGCATGTATCCTTCTGGTTCCGCCAGCGGACAGGTGGTTTTAGGGCATCCCAAGCTAGCAAGTGAGGGGCTTGCTCTGGTGGAAACGGTACTGGAGGGAGATGAAGTGCTGGCAAAAACCGAGCAGGGAAGCTTGGTTGCAAGAAAAAGCAAAGGAACGCTGCGGGGGCTGCACTGGGGCGAGGACGATGGCGAGGAGAATGCCCCTTTCAGTGCTGATATTTTAAATCCCGAAGCGGTGCAGCGTTTTCTCGAGCTGACCCACGAGGCTTATTATAGGGAGGTCGGAGAGTATTTTGGAAATACCATTCTTGGATTCTTTACGGATGAGCCTAGTATCTTAGGACGCAATGTCAGAGATATGTTCCCTTGGACTAGGGGCTTTGCAGAGGTTTTTAAGCAGGCGGGTGGTCAGTTGGAAGACTTAGCGGCATTGTTTCAGGGAAAAAGCAATGCAGGGGTGAAATTGTACCAGCGGCTTTTGCTTGAGAGGGAGGAGAAAGTTTATTATGGCAGTCTTTCCGAATGGTGTGAGAAACATGGAATTGCCTTGATGGGGCATCCGCATCAGAGCGATGACATTGAGGTGGAGAAATACTTCCACATTCCAGGGCAGGATTTGGTGCTTCGCTGGATTGCACCGGAGACGGGAGGGCTTTCAGGAATCGACTCTACGATGGCAAAGTGCAGTGCGGATGCCGCAAGGTTGATGCAGCGTCGCCGCAATGCAAATGAATGTTTTGGAGCCTGCAATAAAAATGGCAATCCGTGGCAGCTGTCAGGAGGAGATATTAAGTGGTACTTGGATTGGTTGGCGGTAAGAGGAGTGAATCTCTTCATTCCCCATGCGTTTTACTATAGCATTGAAGGAAAATGCAAGGAGGACAGACCTCCGGATGTGGGGCCAAATAATATCTGGTGGCCGTATTACAAGCAGTGGGCAAACTATATGAGCCGTCTTGCCTGCCTGATGACCGATGTGCAGTTGCGTGCATCCGTTGCGGTGCTCTGCAAGAATCGAGACTTGAAGGCGGAGCAGGTGAGACCCCTTTTTGAAAATCAAGTAGGCTTCCAGTATCTTCCAGAGAGTGTCTGGAAAGAATGCGAGAGCAGGGAGAATGGGCTTGTTTTTCGAGGGGAGACTTACCGTTGGGTCTTGGGAGAGACCGAAGCCTTCCCAGAGCTGCCGCTCTTTGAGATAGAGAATGAACCTTCATGTACCCGACTGATGGATGCACCACTTCACTATGAAAGTCTGTCGGGTGCAATTGGCATCCCTGAACTTAGTGCTGCCTATCGGCAGCGGGACTTTCAGAGTAAAGAGGCAAGAGACTTAATTTGTGAACCACCTTGTCCCAGCCTTCGCGTGGCAAGATTTTTGAAGGCAGGTAAGGAGTGCTGGTTTTTGGTGAATGAAGGTGATACTGCCCTCTGTACTAGCCTAAAGTTGCCCACCCAGCAAAGATTGGGAAGATATGACCTCTGGGAGGGAAGAGCCGAGAGACAGGAGAGCGAGGAGGGAAGCTTCTCTCTGCAGTTAGGTATGAGAGAGAGTCTCCTGCTTTTTGCCTGCACCGAGGAGGAATACGAGGCTTTACCGCCCCAAAAGGAAAGTTATCAGCTATCCACTCCTAGTTTTGTCTTGAAAGAAGAGAAGCCAGAATTGGTGCAAAAGCGATATGAGGCTGTGCTTGTACTGGAGGCAGAGGACTTGGCACATGAGAAGCTACAGCTTTCGGTGGAAGCGGAGGAAATGGCAGAGTTATACATAAACGGAAGCTTTGCGGGAGTAGGTTTTTGGAGTCCACAGAACTTTGATGTAACTGGACTGCTGAGGGAAGGGGAAAATCAGTTGACCTTAGTGGTGACGGGAAGCCTTGCCAATCGCTACGGAAGAGAAAAAGTGGATTATGGGATGAAGGTGTGAAAGTAGTAAGACGTAAAAGTATAAGGAGATAATATAAAGGTGTAACGGTGTAAGGGTGTAAATAAAGTGTCGGATTGTTTGATAAAAGGTAGGGGATACGTTGGGGTGAGATTTTTCGCAAAAATAGTATGGAAAATTTTGTAGATCTATTATCTCATATTTGACAGTCAAAATCCGTAGATTACTTTAAATTCAAGCTTTCCACGGATTTTTTAATAAGTTAAAATGTAGCTATATATTATTACTTTTTTCCTTTAGATTGACGTATGATTTTCTTCATGTTTATATCAGAAATGATTTGGTAGTCCGTACGAGATCCAGCTGTTTCATGAAGAGAATCTGTCAAGTCTGTTCTTTTATAATTAATCAGCCAGAAAACCCATTGCCTTTAGGCGATGAGTAGTTCACAAACAGGTGTATATCTCATCTTTTCAGCTGGTCGTGCTATCCACATGTTTTTCAATGTATCTATGCTCTCTTCGCAAGTATAAGATTCTTCAAGTTTTTTCTCTAGAGAATACGGAAAGATGGGATGGAAATATTCATGCGTTTATCGTGCAAAGATGTCGTTAAACACTTGTTTTCCGATATAGTT
>JAUNGR010000142.1 GCA_030524485.1 bacterium
ATATAAAGGGGAAATAAAATTAAACAATCAAGAAATTAAAATGTTAGAACGATATTCTTATTATAAAAAAGTAATGTTAGTTCCTCAATCTCCATATATTTTTTCAGATACAATATATAATAATATTTGCTTGTATGAAACCTATGATGATGAGGATATTAGTAATGCGATTCAACTTGCGGGGTTATCTGATTTTGTTCAAGAACAAGCTGGAGGATGGGACACAATTTTAGAAGAGAATGGAAAAAATCTTTCGGGAGGTCAAGCTCAAAGAATTTCTATCGCAAGAGCTATTATACGTAAATGTGATTTCTTAATTGTAGATGAAGTGACTTCGAGTTTAGATATAAAGACAACTTGTGATATTATGGAAAATCTATTAAACTTAGATTGCTCGGTAATTGTGATCACACATGATATTTTGGGTTCTTACATGGAAAAATTTGATAAAATTTACTGCTTGGAGGCAGGAGAATTAAAGGAACATGGGACATTTTGTGAATTGATGCAAAATAAGGCGGAATTTTACAGGATGCAATTACAGGCAAATAAAGGTAATCATAACACGGATGCCATAGTCTAAAGGATTGAAAGTAGAGATATGGTATGGTATTTATTCATAGATTTTATGAAGACGGAAAAATAGTTGTTTTTCCAAGAAAAAAATTTGAAAAACATGGTTGACAAATCCATTTTATGTGATATAATAATGAATGTTCTTGAGAGAACAAAAAGAATAAAGATGCAGAAGTGGCGGAATTGGCAGACGCGCACGGTTCAGGTCCGTGTGGTAGAAATACCTTGAGGGTTCGACTCCCTTCTTCTGCAGGAATATGAGGATTCTTTCAAATTGGAGAGAATTCTCATTTTTTGTTGTACTTTTGCAGATAAATACTGGTAAAAAGGGAAAAATCCGTATATAATACCAATGATGTCTTGGATTGCTTCGCAATCCAAAAACACTTGATTATATGAGGAGGAACATATGCTTACAATAGAAAATCTTTCCTTTCAAGTACCGGAGGGAAGTAGAGAAAAAGAAATTATCAAACATTTGAATCTCACAATAGGGGACAATAAATTTGTAGTAATTACAGGACCAAATGGTGGAGGAAAGTCCACCTTGGCAAAGTTGATTGCTGGAATTGAGAAGCCAACTTCCGGACGAATTTTGTTCAACGGAGAAGACATCACGGATAAAAGTATTACAGAGCGTGCTAGAATGGGCATTAGTTTTGCCTTTCAGCAGCCAGTGCGTTTTAAGGGTGTGCAGGTGTTGGATTTGATTCGTCTTGCCGCAGGAAGCCAAAATATGTCGGCGAGTGAAGCCTGTCAATATTTGTCGGAGGTAGGACTCTGTGCCAGAGATTATATCAATCGTGAGGTCAATGCAAGCCTTTCTGGAGGAGAATTAAAGAGAATTGAAATAGCCACTATTTTGGCACGTTCCACAAGACTTTCGGTGTTTGATGAGCCAGAGGCAGGAATTGACCTTTGGAGTTTCAACAATTTGATTCAGGTGTTTGAGCGGATGCGTGAGAAAACACAGGGATCTATTTTGATTATCTCTCATCAGGAAAGAATTTTAAACATCGCAGATGAAATTGTGGTGATTGCAGACGGAGAAATCCGCAAACAGGGCAAAAAAGAAGAAATTTTGCCAGAAATCGTGGGGACTCCAGCAGCAGTAAATGTCTGTCAAAGTCAGAGGGCCTAGGTGGAATGCTCTGCAAATCAGAAGCAGCTAAGGCGATTAGAGAGGTAGAAAAAGACGAAAGTTCAGAATAGGAATACAGAGAGGAAGGACAGAGAAATGGACCAGATACAGAAAACCCTGTTGGAGGAAGTGGCAGGGCTGCATGAGGTTCCAGCAGGAGCCTATAACATTCGTGCGAATGGAAAAATGGCAGCAAGAGGCACAACGGCACATATAGATATTGTCTCAAAAGAAGATGGAACAGGAATTGATATTCATATTAAGGCAGGAACCAAGAAAGAGAGTGTGCATATTCCAGTTGTGCTGAGTGAGAGCGGTTTGACCGAGATGGTATACAATGACTTTTACATTGGGGATGATGCAGATGTTACCATCATTGCTGGATGTGGCATTCACAATGGAGGAGATAAGGATTCCAAACACGATGGTCTGCATCGCTTTTTTGTGGGGAAGAATGCCAAGGTGCGTTATGTGGAGAAGCACTATGGAGTTGGAGATGGCAGAGGAAAGAGGATTATGAATCCTGCCACGGAAGTAAATATGGAAGAAAACAGCTACATGGAGATGGAAATGGTGCAGATTCGGGGGGTGGACTCCACATTCCGAAGCACAAAAGCAGACTTGGAGGCGGGTGCAAAGCTGGTGATTCGAGAGAGGCTTTTGACCCATGGAAGTCAGGCAGCCAAAAGTGAGTACATTGTGAATCTGAACGGAGAAGATTCCAGTGCCAATGTGGTTTCTCGTTCTGTGGCAAAAGAAGATTCCTATCAGCTTTTTATCTCTAAAATCAATGGAAATGCCAAGTGTGCTGGTCATACAGAGTGTGATGCCATTATCATGGACAATGCCAAAATCAGTGCGGTTCCAGAGATTACCGCAAATAGTACGGAGGCAGCCCTGATTCATGAGGCAGCGATAGGAAAGATTGCTGGAGAGCAGATTATTAAGTTGATGACCTTGGGTCTTACGGAGGAAGAAGCGGAAGCTCAGATTGTCAATGGATTTTTAAAATAGGCTTAAAAATACAAATGAAATGAAGTGAGGGATACCATGCGTTTATCGAAGCGGTTGGAGGAGCTTGTCTCCTTTGTGAGGGAAGGTGGAAGAGTTGCCGATATTGGCACCGACCACGGATACATTCCGATTGCTCTGGTGGAAGAGAAAAAGGCAGTTTCTGCGATTGCGATGGATGTGAGAAAGGGACCTTTGGAGAGAGCAAAGGAACACATTGTCGAGCATGGACTGCAAGAAAAAATAGAATTGCGTCTGAGTGACGGAGCAAAGGAGCTTAGAGAAGGCGAGGCAGATACCGTGGTGATTGCGGGAATGGGAGGAGAACTCATCATCCGTATTATGCGGGAAGGAAGGCATATGTGGGAAAGTGTCTCCCAATGGGTACTTTCTCCACAGAGTGAAATTCCAGCAGTTAGAAGATTTTTGGCAGAACAGGGCTTTCAGATAGAGAGAGAAACCTTGATAAAGGATGAGGGGAAATTTTACACCATCATGAGCGTGCTTTTTCAATCTGACACGCAAAAGCCCAAAACGCACACAGAGGCTTACACGGTGGAAGAACTATATGGAGCGTGCTTGCTGCGGGAAAAAAATTCTGTTTTGTTGGAATTTCTGGAAAAAGAAAGAGAGAGCAAGCAGAAGATTTTGGAAGGTATTTCAGAGCAGACAGGTACGGCAGCTTTGCAGAGGCGAAGAGAGTTGGAGCTGGAACTTGAGAAAAATCAAGAGGCTTTGGCATACTGGCATCCGGTATCATAGGGGGCAAAATACCTTTTGACCCCAACATCTTTTTATAATGAGTTAGCCAGAAAACCCATTGCCTTTAGGCGATGGGGAGTTCACGAAACACAAAGAGGGAATGAGGCAGAGAACTGTTGGCATTCCTTTTTTGTCTTTTTTCTATGCTTTTTGGAATAAAATGTAATTTTGTGCATATATTGATAGGGATTGCAACGCATAGGGGCGATGGAGATGGACAGCCAAAAGGCAGAAAATTTGTTGAATTTGGCTCTTTCTGTGACCGAGGAGGAGAGAAGAGCTTCTGAGATTTTGCAGGTGGGTTTTGATGAGGAGAGCAAACGCTGGGAACTGATAATACGTTGTCGAAACGATTTAGAAGAGTTTCAAAAAGCTTTTCCTCAAGTTGCGATTTATCCACTTTGGAATTCGTATGCAGTACTCTCTGTGCCTCAGCAGCAGGTGGAGGCAGTGACGGCATGGCCGGACATTATGTATGTGGAAAAGCCAAAACAACTCTATTTTGAGCTGACACAGGGGAAGGCAGCCTCTTGCATCAATCCCTTGCAATATGGCAGCAAACGATTGAGCGGAAAAGGGGTACTGATTGCGATAATTGATTCCGGAATTGATTATCGGCATTCGGATTTTAGGAACGAGAACGGAAAAACAAGGATTTTAAAGTTGTGGGACCAAAATACAGGGAAAGTGTATGGGGAAGAGGAGATCAACGAAGCCCTAGAAAAAGAAGATAGCTCTCTTTCGGTAGACCTTTCCGGACATGGAACAGCAGTTGCTGGCATTGCCGCCGGAAATGGAAGTGAGAGTAAGGGAGCTATCAGGGGCATTGCCTATGAAAGTAAACTCTTAGTGGTAAAGCTTGGAAATTCAGAGAGTGAGTCCTTTCCGAGAACCACACAGTTGATGAGAGGCGTGCAATTTGTGGCAGAGCAGGCGGAGAAATTGCGGATGCCGTTGGTCATTAACCTGAGTTTTGGGAATTCCTATGGCTCGCATGATGGCAGCAGCCTATTGGAGAGCTATCTGGATGCGATGGCAGACAGTGGACGTTACTGCATTGTGACAGGAAGCGGAAATGAGGGGAGCGGAGAGGGACATTACATAGGAAGGCTCACAGCAGGAAGAGAGGAAATGGCAGAGCTTTCGGTTGCTCCTTATGAGAGCGGCCTTAACCTACAAATCTGGAAAAGTTACTTGGATACCTTTGGTTTGATTTTACAAAGTCCCTCTGGGGTGCAGGCAGGTCCCATCAGTCCCGTTTTGGGGTCGCAGGAACTGCTATTTGAGGAAGCCAAAGTGCTGCTCTATTATGGAAAACCTAGCCCATACAGCATGGCACAGGAGATTTTTTTGGACTTCTTACCTCGCAGCAGCTATCTGGGAAGTGGGATTTGGAAAATTCGTTTCTTGCCGGAAAAAATCGTGGATGGAAGAGTGGATTTGTGGTTGCCAGTGAACGGAGTCCGGAATCGAGCCACCAGATTTTTACAGCCCAATCCCGATACTACCTTGACCATTCCCTCCACAGCTGCAAAACTCGTCAGTGTGGGAGCTTATAACTCCACTTATGCTTCCCTAACCGATTTTTCAGGAAACGGCTTCACCAGAGACCATCGAAGTGCAAAACCAGACTTGGTAGCTCCCGGAGTTGGAATCGTCACCACTCATGTGGGAGGCGGATATGAAGCCGTAACAGGAACTTCCTTTGCGGCTCCTTTCGTCACAGGAACCGCTGCCTTATTGATGGAATGGGGACTACTGCAGGGAAATGACCCTTATTTGTATGGAGAAAAAATGAAAGCTTTTCTGTTGCGGGGAGCAAAAGACGTTGCAGGGATTACAAAGTATCCAGACCCCTTGGTGGGGTATGGAGCACTCTGTGCAGCAGATAGTTTGACTTGATAGAGAGAGCAGTCTAGAAAATAAAAACATTTGTTCGGAAAAATGAAAAATATGTATACCAAAATGAAAAGATGTGATATAATAGGAACACTTAGCGAGGTATTTCACGAGCATAGTGAGAGTAATACCCGCTGCTTAACGAGGTATTCAACGAGTTTAGCAGAAGGAGTATAATAGGAACACTTAGCGAGGTATTTCACGAGCATAGTGAGAGTAATACCCGC
>JAUNGR010000143.1 GCA_030524485.1 bacterium
ATTTTTGAAGTTCTACGTCCTCGTCTCCCAAAAGCTCTGAAAAAATGCGGAACAGATAATCTATTTCCGCATCGTCCTCCACAAATTCGTAAAGTGCCTCCTCTTCCTCATCCTTGGAAGTATCCTTCAGCAAATAGCACTCTCCGTCCTCGTCCTCCTCGCTGTCCGTCACCAGAAGATAATCCATCCCGTTGATGCGGGTCTCCTCCAGCACATAAAATTCCACTTCCTCACCGTCAGCTAACAGTCTAATCTTCTTATCTCCGTTCTCTGTCATTCCTTACTCCTCAAATCTGACTCCTCAAACTGTGTCTTTGCAGCCTCACAATCCAAAAAATCCTGTAAAATAATGGTAGCTGCAATCTTATCAATATACTTCTTGCGTTCCTCTCTTCGGACTCCGCTTTCCATGAGGACTTGCTCTGCTTCCACCGTAGTCAGCCGCTCATCCCACAAAACAACAGGAAGATGGGTTCTTCTTTCCAACATATCCCGAAATTCTTCCGTCTTTCTTGCACGTTCTCCAATCGTATCATTCATGTTCTTGGGATATCCCAAGACAATCTGTTCAGCCCCATACTCAGCAATCAAAGCCTCAATTCTCGCACAGGTCTGGCGCAGTTTGTCCTCCTGCTTCCTAAAAATCGTCTCCACTCCCTGTGCGGTCAGCCCCAATCCGTCACTCACCGCAACGCCGACGGTCTTAGAACCGTAGTCTAGGCCTAATATTCTTTTGGTTTTCATTTAATTTCTCCATAGCAAAATAAGCTGGTTAATTAACCAACTTTCTTGCCCCCTTATCTGTGCTTTTTTCGAGCGAGGCAAACACTGCCCCGCCATTTCCTGCGCAGTCCACGTCCCTTGCCGCTGCCTTATTTTAATTTGGCATCAATATAGGTGCGCATCAGTTCTTCCAGAATCTCATCTCGCTCCACCTTCATAATCAGGCTGCGAGCACTCTTATGGCTGGTAATGTAGGTTGGATCGCCAGAGAGAATATAGCCCACCATCTGATTAATCGGATTGTATCCCTTCTCGGTCAGGGCAACATAAACCTGCTCTAAGACTTGGCTTACTTCCAGTTTATTTTCCTGAGGAACTTTAAAAAATTGTGTGTTATGAATGCTACCCATCTTTATCACGTCCTTTGGTTGTTCATTACTATTCTATACGATAATGCCCGATTGGGCAAGAGAATATTATATTTTTTTCGTTTCGTCCTTGGAATTTTCTTCCAAAAACCAAGTTTCCTCGTTGAGCATTCGGCTCAACCTTCCCCGCACACAGGTATTTTTCTGCTCTGGCTGCCACGGCACGGCGGCCCTTACATATTCCTCGGTAAAGCCCACCCGATAGCGTACTCCATCTATCTCGGTCTCATCCTCCAAGAGAATGCTTTTTTCTTGACCGGCGAAAGATTGGCGGTAAGCGAGGGACATCTCCCTCTCCAACTCCAGCAGACGGTCGCTTCGCCGACTCTTCACCGACTCCTCTACCTGATTCGGCATCTCAGCGGCTCTGGTTCCCTGTCGTCGGGAATACTTAAACACATGCATCTCATAAAAATGCACCTTTTTCAAGAAAGCATAGGTCTCCTCAAATTCTTCCTCGCTCTCCTGCGGAAAACCGACAATCACATCTGTCGTGATGGCGGGATTGGAGTAGACTCTGCGTAGTCTCTCGCAGGTCTCTAGGTACTCTTCCGCCGTGTAGCGACGGTTCATCCTGCGAAGTGTGGCATTGCAGCCGCTCTGCAGGGAGAGATGAAAGTGCGGACATAACTTCGGGAGGGAGGCCAACTTGCTTGCAAATTCCTCCGTGACGATTCTTGGCTCCAAAGACCCCAAGCGAATACGCCGTATCTCTGGAATTTCATGTAGGGCTTCTATCAGACTTAGGAGCGTCTCCTTTTTTCCTTCCTCAAAGTCCACACCGTAGGAACTCAAATGGATACCGGTCAGTACCAGCTCCTGATAACCGGCCTTTGCCAAACGTTTTGCCTCCTGCACAGTGTCTGCCAGCTCTCTGCTCCTCACTCTACCTCGGGTGTAGGGGATGATGCAGTAAGTGCAAAACTGATTGCAGCCATCCTGCACCTTGATGAAGGCACGGGTGTGCTCGGCAATCCTCTCGATGTGCAGAGCTTCGTACTCCTTCGTCTTTGCGATTTCAATGACAGCTTCGCTATGTTTATTCTGCTCTGCAAAATACCGCTCCAAAAGCTCTGGCAGCTCCCCCTTCTTATTGTTGCCTATAATCAAGTCCACCGCTGCGTCCTCCAAGAGCTGCTCTCCGACTGCCTGTACGTAGCAGCCAGCGGCCACCACCACCGCTTGTGGATTCTTTGCCTTGGCACGATGCAGCATTTGTCTGGACTTCCTGTCCGCAATGTTGGTCACAGAACAGGTATTGATGACATACACGTCCGCAACCTCATGGAAATTTACAATCTCATAGCCCGCTTTCTCCAAAAGCTGCTGCATCGCCTCCGTCTCATAAGCGTTCACTTTGCAGCCCAAGTTATGCAATGCCGCCTTGCGCATTCTGCCGCCTCCTTTTCTGTGAAATTTACTGTTTCGATTTCTTATTTTCATGCAATATCACTATTGACTTTTCTTGCATTCCCAGTAAAATGGGAATTAAGATTATAATTCGGTGCAACATTTCTACATCCTGATGCCCGTAAAATACAAGGAGGTTTTTCCAAATGAAAACAGTTCACATTTCTCTTAATTCCATCGATAAGGTAAAATCCTTTGTCAATGACCTGACAAAGTTTGATTCCGATTTTGATTTGGTATCCGGAAGATATGTCATTGATGCAAAGTCCATCATGGGAATCTTCAGCTTGGATTTGTCCAAACCGATTGAGTTGAACATTCATTCCGAAAATAACATTGATGAGATTCTGGCTGTCCTTTCTCCTTATATTATTCAGTAAGCAGGAAGCAGCGTATTGCTTGGATACGTAATCTAGGATTTCTCAGACGCTCAAGTGCATTCTTGAGCGTCTTTTTTGATGGAACTGACAGGATTCTTCGCAAGCGAATCCCTCTCTCTGCACGAAAGTCTGTTACAGAGTCTCCGCAGGTGCACACCACACCACTTCCGTGTTCTCGATGGCGGTCTCCACCAACTTCTCCATCTCCTCACCCAGACGGCTCTCCGACTTCTTAATTACCTTAAGGTTAGGCTTTGTGACCGGATGCTTCGCCACAAAGATGGTACAGCAGTCCTCAAAGGGAAGAACGGAGGTCTCATACGTCTTGATTTTCTCCGCAATGTCCACAATGTCCTGCTTGTCAAAACCAATCAGCGGGCGGAACACCGGCAGCGTACAAACTTCGTTGGTGCAGAGTAAGGACTGTACCGTCTGGGAAGCCACCTGTCCGATGCTCTCTCCGGTAATCAGAGCCATGCAGTCTCTGTCATAGGCCAATTTTTCCGCAATCCGCATCATATAGCGACGCATAATGATGGTGAGTTCCTCATGCGGACAATTCTCGTAAATGTAGAGCTGGCAGTCTGTGAAGTTCACAATATTTAAACGAATTGCACCGGAATATCTCGCCACCAATTTTGCCAAATCAATCACTTTTTGTTTTGCACGCTCGCTGGTATAAGGCGGCGCATGGAAATAGGTTGCCTCAATGACCACGCCCCTCTTTGCCACCATCCAACCAGCCACTGGACTGTCGATTCCTCCGGAGAGCAGCAGCATAGCTTTTCCGTTTGTTCCCAGTGGCATTCCTCCCGGACCTGGAATCCGCAGGGAGTAAATGTTGATGCGACTACGCACTTCCACATGCAGCATCACATCCGGATGATGCACGTCTACCTTGGTATCCGGAAAACTCTCCAGAATCAACTCACCCAAATCTCGATTCATCTGTTCGGAGTGAATTGGATAGTTTTTATTTCCTCGGCGAGCAAATACTTTAAAGGTCAGATGCTTATCGAGATAGACCTCATCCATATAACGCAGCACCTGCTGCTTTAAATCCTCATAGCCCTTGTCATCCACCTGCATCATGGGACAGATTTCCACAATGCCAAACACCGTCTGCAGTGCCTCCACGGTTTCCTCGTACTCAAACTCCGTCTCCGCTGTCACATAGATGCGGCCGGACTCCTTTCCCACATGAAACTCTCCGTCCACCCGCTTTAAGACTGTGCGAATCTGCCGCACCAATGCGTCCTCAAACATATAGCGGTTCTTTCCCTTTGTGCCAATCTCGGCATATTTAATTAAAAATGACTGAAACATATGCATTCTTTACTTCCTCTTTTCTTCTCTGCTGGTGTCAAAGCGGATATTCGCAATCCCCACAGGGCACGATGTCCACTTCGCTACGTGCTCTTAACCTCTTCGATAGCGGCGCAACTTTGGCAAAAGCTGTGCAAGCACCAAAAGGCTGGCTTCCACTTCTTCCTCCGTGTTAAAATGACCAAAGCTAAAACGAATCGTGGAATCCAAAAATTCCTCCGTCACTCCGATTCCCTTCAAAGCCCCGCTGATGCCTGGATGGTTGGAGGAACAGGCAGAACCGGAAGAAACATAGATGCCTTCCTCCTCCAGTGCGTGCAACAGTACCTCACTGCGCACACCCGAAAAACCAGCACTCACAATATGAGGGGCATTCTCTCTGTCTGTACATCCGTGAATTTGCACGCCCTCAAGCTTTGACAAGCCCGCCAGCATCTTCTCCCGCAGTTGATATAAGTGCTCGATTTTTTGCTCAAAATCCGTGTATGCCTCCTGTGCGGCTACCCCGAGACCGACGGCTCCAGGGACGTTATCCGTACCAGACCTAAGCCCTCTCTGCTGACCGCCTCCATACATCAGGGGCTTCACCTTGCTGCCCTCCCGAAGATATAAGAAACCAACTCCCTTGGGACCATGAATCTTATGCCCACTGACAGAAAGCATATCGATTTTCATTCGTTTGGGACGAATCAAAAACTTGCCGTAGGCCTGAATCGCATCCACATGAAACAGCACATCTGGCTTCTTTCTCTTAAGCAAGGCTCCAATCTCCTCAATCGGTTCCACCGCCCCTATCTCGTTGTTGACATACATGATGGAGACCAAAATGGTGTCCTCGCAGATGGCATTCTCCAAGTCCTTCAGGGAAATATGTCCGAAGGCATCCACTGGAAGATAGGTGATGCGAAAACCAGCCTGCTCCAGCACAGCCAGAGGCTGGTACACCGCTGCATGTTCGATTGCCGTTGTGATGATATGATTTCCCGCCCTGCGATTCGCAAAGGCCGCCCCAAATAGTGCCATATTGTTGGATTCCGTGCCGCCAGAGGTGAAAAGAATCTCTTTCTCCTGCACTTTTAGGGTCTTAGCGATTGCCACTCTCGCATCTTTTAAGAGAGCTTCCGCCTCCACACCTTTTTTGTGTCTGGAGGAAGGATTTCCATAGTCCTCCGTCATGCTTTTGAGAACGGCCGCAGCCACGCCCTCCGAGACCTTTGTCGTCGCTGAATTATCAAAATAGATTTCTCTCATGGTTTCTTACTTTCCTCTGTTTCTACTTCTCTGCTTTTACT
>JAUNGR010000007.1 GCA_030524485.1 bacterium
TACTACTTCTCTTCTTACTTCTTACGATTTCTCTTCTTATGAGAATTTCTTCATTATCTTTATCACGCTATTGCTTAATATCCACAGTGCAATGGCGTTGGGGATGACCATCAATCCATTAAAGAAGTCCGACATCGACCACACGAGTTCTAGTTTTAGCACAGAGCCTATGACTACGCACAGCACAACGATTATGGAGTAGATGCGGGCTGCCTTATCTCCAAATAGGTATTTGACATTCACCAAACCAAAGAAATGCCACCCAAGAATCGTTGACAGTGCGAAGAAGAAAAGGCACACAGCAACGAAAATCATTCCAAAGGAACCAAAGCTTGTGGTAAAGGCTGCCTGTGTCAAGGCTGTTCCTTCCTTGCCACTGCCCAAAACCCCTGTGGTCAAAATCGAAAATACCGTAAGATTTAAGATGATGAAAGTATCCACAAACACGCTTATCATAGCTGCCAATCCCTGCTTATGTGGATTTTCGACCTTTGCTCTTGCGTGAGCATGAGGGGTGGAACCCATACCTGCCTCGTTGGAAAACAATCCTCGTGCCACACCAAAGCGAATGGCCTCACGCACACCGATTCCAGCTCCAGCTCCCAGCACAGCCTCTGGGTGAAAGGCTCCAATAAAAATCATGCGGAGGGCAGCAGGAAGAGCTGTGATGTGCAAAACAATTAAAATAAGGCTTCCCACAATGTATACGCCTGCCATAAAAGGAACCAACTTCTCTACCACAGCAGCCAATCGTTCCACGCCTCCCAAGAAAATCACGGCACAGATAAGGGCAACCACCAGTCCCACTGCAAGAGAAGGGATGGGAAGATTCCAAGCTTGAAATACTTCCATGAAAGCGGCACTGATGGAGTTGGACTGCACCATGTTTCCAGCAAAGCCCAGTGCCAAAATCAAAAAGATGGCAAAGCAGGCAGCCAAAATCTGTCCAAATTTTCCTTTGCAGGCAACTCTGATGTAATAAACCGGTCCTCCTGTCACTTCTCCATTTTTTGTGGTGGTTCTATGCTCCTGAGCGAGAACCGCCTCAGCGTAGATAGTTGACATGCCAAAAAAGGCACTGAGCCACATCCAAAAGATAGCTCCAGGTCCACCACTGATTAGAGCTGTAGCAGCTCCGGCAAGATTTCCTGTTCCCACCTGTGCGGCTATGGCTGTGGCAACGGACTGAAAAGGAGTCATCTCTCCTGCTGCCCGATTTGCCTTATCCTCTTTTGAAAACATAGTTCCAAAGACTTGATGCCACCCTTCCGAAAATTTCCTGATTTGGATGCAGTGGGTCCTTATTGTGTAATACATTCCAGTTCCGCAAAGCAAAAAAATCAGAATCACATTCCATAAAACATTGCTGGCGTTATCGACAAGCTGTGTCAGCATTTCCATACCCGCTGTACTATCCAGATAGCGAGGTTCTTTGGGGGCACGAAAGTCCACCGGTGCAAGGTCATCTGTCTGGCAGGTCTCTGCAATAAAATAGTGAGCCACCTTCTTTGCTGTCTCCAGATATTCTGGCTTTTTTGTGTGGCGGTAGGCCAGTGCGTAACCGTAGATGGCCCAAGATTGTCCCCTCGACCAAGCAGAACCGCTGGCATAGCCCTGTCCCGCTGGTGTCTCTAGTAGTTCTCCCGTGTAAGGGTCTAGCACAATAATGTGGTTGCAGGAGCCATCTCCTCTCACGGTATATTTCATCAGAGTGTCCGCATGGTCCATAGCAATGAAGCCAAATCTGGGGTCTTCTAGGACTTCCTGTGCCCAGAAAAGAAGTTGAATGTTCATCATGCTGTCAACAATGACCCATCCAGAGCGGTCTCGATTCCAAGAACGGAGAAATTTTCCTCTTGGATTATAGCGTCCAGCCAACAAATGTGCTGCGTGTAAGCCTCTTGCCTTTGCTCTTTCGTTTCCAGTCAAACGGTAGTCGGCCACCGCAGAGTGCAGCCACATAAAACCGACATCGTGGTGTAAACCCGTGTACTGCGTAAAGGCTTCATCCAAACGCTCCTCCACCGCTTCGGCTGTCTTTTTATACTTTTCTTCCCCAGTGGCGTTATACATCAGCCATAACATTCCTGGCCAAAAACCGTTTGTCCACCAAACAATGTCGCTTTCTCCCTTGTCTTCTTGATATACGCCATCTATGGCTATGTAAGGAATCCGACTGCCAATTCGGTCGCACTCAGCGGACATCTTGGAGCTTATCTTACCAAAGACCTCCTCTGCCCAACGAGCATCCTCCTCGTTTTGTAGGTATTTTCTGCTCAAAAAAATGCCTCCTCTCCCTCGTTTGCATCCTTTTCTAAGACCACTCGTTTGTTCATATCCTTTGCCATTTGAATCACACGGTCAATCTCCTCATCGCTTAAAACCTGTGGGTTGAGCAGCAATTCGATTACCAGTCCCATGTTCATGCCAGCGATGAGTTTGACATTGGGATACGTTGTGAGGATGCTCATTCCATTGCAGACACTGCCTCCTAAAAGATCTGCCACTATCAAATGTTGCGTTTCCGGGTGCTCCTTTACGGATTGTTCTATGGCATCCACCATGCTCTGATAATGCTCTCCTGGCATCATGCCCATGCAGCTTAGTTCCTTGTGCTCGCCTACTATCATCTGGATGGAATGAAGCATTCCTTCGGCCAATTTTCCATGAGAAACCAAGATGATTTTTTTGTCATGTTCCATATCCTTTCTCCTCTTTCCTTTGAAATCTGCCCTCAGTGTAGCGAAAAAAAGCCTCTAAAACAAGAAAACAGAGGAGATGCCTAAAATCTCCTCTGTTAATTCTTAAATTTTCTCCAACTGTCTCAAAAAATAGAGTTGCTAGGGATGCACCGTAAGCAGTATGGGGGTTTCGACCTCTACTTTCTCCCATTCCAAACAGATGCAAGCGTCCGTTTCCAAGAAGGGGATGTTTATCGCGGACGTGCTTTGCCGAATCCGAACATTTTGAAAGATAAGCCTCCCTCTTTCTCCGTTTCCGCAAAAAATGGAGCTTTCCTTCATGTCTTCGATTTGGCAATCTTCAAAGCGAAGGCTCCTAAGCGGATAGAGATCCTGATGCAGCCCTTCTTTCCTGTAATGGTAGGAAAGAAGCCGCCTAGCATGGCGAATTTCGCAGTGGGACAGTACTATGTCATCCCCCTCTTCCTGCTTCTCATCCGAGCGGATGGAATAATACTTAAAGATGGCATGGGTGTCAAAGCTTCCCTCGGATAGGTGGGGATACTTTCCAGGTCCCTCAAAAAGGCAGCGTTCTAGCAAGATATGCTGTCCTCCAATACGCAGGCTGTTGCAGGCCGTATTCAGATAACAATCGCTTACCTTTAAATGTTTGATGTCATATCCAGCAATGCAGTCATCTCCCGTCTCCAGATGACAGTGTTTAATATTGATGTTGCGGCAATGGTGCAGGTTAAAGCCATCGTGTCCTGCTAATATGGTCACCCCTTCTATCGCAACTTCCTTGCAGCTATCCAGCTGATGGGACCAATTGGCACTGTTTTGAAACGTGTAGCCTTGCAGACGGAGATGGTGGCAGCGGCAAAAGATAATTCCCATGGGGCCTCGAAAGCCCTCCTCCCCCTTTGTATCTTGGCAGTCCTGCCCATCAAGCACAGCTCCCTCCTCTCCCACAATGCAAATGTCTTCTTCATCGAAGGCACAGATAAGACCATAGATGTAATAGGGGGGAAGATTCCACTCTTTCACGTAAAATGGATCCTTTAGGTATCCCAGTGTACTTGGCACATGAAAGTCTTCATAGTCTTTATAGTCGTTGCTTCCTAAGAGCTTGGCTTTCGAAAGAAGATGTAGGGTGATATGGGAATAGAGGCGAAGACTTCCTGTCAGGTAAGTTCCTTCGGGTATGAGAACCTCTCCTCCTCCAGCTTTGTGGCAGGCATCGATGGCTGCCTGCAAAGCCTTGGTTTGCAGATGGGTGGCATCGCTTTTGGCACCATAGTCCAAAACAGAAAAAATGTTTGTTTTCATCTTGTTTTCTCCTTAAAAAATAGAATCTTCTGCGTCTATAATTGGGAAAGAAAGGTTTACAATGGTTCCTATGCCCTCTGTGCTGATAATCTCAATGCCATAGTCCTTCCCAAAGTTTTTTTGAATCCTATCATAGGCATTTTTTAGGCCGACATGATGCCAGCCATCCTTCTCATCGTTTTCTAAGGCCATCATGCGGATGACATCCAGTGTGTTGTATAGATAATGGGGTTTTATCTGCGATTTTAGGGCATCCAATTCCGCCTCACGTTGGCGAATTTCTGCAACGTACACCTTATGGATGTGCGTGTTTAGCTCCTCCGCCATATGATTGAGTCCCTCTGCCAGATGTCCCAATTCGTCCTTGCGATTCACAGGAATCCTCACTTGTAAATTTCCGGTTCGTATTTCCTTCATACCCTGTTCCAATTCTTCTACGGGTCGTTTGATTTTCTGAAGAAAGAAACGGTACAGAAAAATGAGAATCAAAAAGGCTGTGCTCACAAAAATAAGAATGCTTTGCCTTGTCTGACTCAGGTTTCCCAACATAGTTGCTTTTGGCACAGAAAGTGCTGCCACCCAATTGCAGTTTGGGATTTGCTCGTATACAAGATATTCTCCTTTTTTTGAAAGGCTTTCTCGTGCCAGCTGACTTCCGGTTTCGTGTGGATTGGTGCTATAAATGCAGGCTCCTGTCTCTGTTAGGAGACGAAACACCCCACTTTGGGTGACATCCACTTCCTGAAGAACGGAGGAGAGCTTGGTAAGACTGACATCCAAATAGACCTTTCCTAAGGTCTGATTTATGTTTTGCAAGCTGGAAACATCTTGGTAAGGTCTTGCAAATGTGAGGACTGTGTTGGTGGACTGCGGAAAGTAGTCGTCTAGATGGGTGGGGTAAAGGGAGAGTTTTCGCACCACAGTGTGTTCGCTCTCCCGATACATTTTTTGCTTGTCTGTTTGCAGCACTTTCTGGGGGTTGGCCGTTGCGTAATAGACCTCGCCGCTTTCTTCCACAAAGAAGACGCTGGCAATGCGGCTGTCCCTTGCTAAGATTTCCTTTAGCAGACTCTGAATAAGCAGCTTTTTTCTTGCCTCTGTCGTTTTTGGGTCTTTTAGAAGCTGCCACAAAAAACGACCGTCTTCCAGGGGAATGTCGTAGATAAGCTTGGTGGCGGTGTTGCACTCTTCTACCATTTCTTCTACGTTGTGGGCGGCGTAAGAAACTACATGTGACATGTCATCCAACATCACCTCTTTCATGTTGCGGGAGAATTGCAGATAGAACAAAAGGCCAGCGATGCATAGAGGCAAAAGGCCTAGCCCTAGATAGGCATAGGTTAATGTATAAAAAATGCTATTTTTCCATTTGTGCATAGCCTTCCTCCCAATATTCTTTTACTTCTTTGGCGATTTCTTCCAAGGAGCGATTCTCCCAGAGTACCTCCTGAAGTTTTTGGTTGAAGAAATTTCGAAATCCCTCTGGCGTTGCCTCATCTCCCAAGAAGGCATCGCAGGGAAGGATATTTTCTTGGTTGGCAGCAGATAGAAGGCGGCGGGTTTCGGTTTCCTCTATCTGTACCTTGCGTCTTACGACAGAGTCCGCACTCATGTTGGATAAGACCTGCTCGTAGTGACCTTCGGAATAAAAGAATTTTAAAAAGCGGACAGCAGCCGCAAAGCGGGCCGGATCGTTCTTGCTCTCGGCGGCAATGCCCCATTCCACAGAGTCATCAAGTTCCATATAGGTCTTTCCGTTTTTTCCAGAAAGATAAAAAAAGCCGAGTTCTATCTTAGGATTAAGGTCTTGAATCTGTCCTATCATCCATGGACCACTGTATAGCATGGCAGAGGATTCCGAGGCCAGTTCCTCCGCAGTCTGGCTGTCAGAAAGCGTTTGGCAGCGGGAAGCGATGTAATGGTTTTGGCTGAGTTTTCGAAAATCGCTCAAGGCCTCGATCAGCTGGCTGTGTTCTAATTCCCTTGGATTTTCACCCAACAGATAATTTTGATAGAGATAATCGCCCCAAAAGCTCATATGCCACAAATCCGCTCCACCTACCGCGATGGGGTTGTATCCAGCTTGGAGCAAGCGATCGCACAGTACAAGGAACTCCTGCCAGCTTTTGGGTTCTGAGAGTCCTAGACTCTGAAATAGACTGCGGTTGTAAATTACCCCTCTTGTGGTGGTATAGCGGGGGATGGAATAGCAGGGAGAGTGCAGCATTCGTTCTTCCTGTATCAGGGAGCTTAGTTCCTCTGGCAATTCCGCTAGGTATCCTGCTTCGGCAAAGGCAAAGGCCTCCCTAAGTTCTACCACATCGTAGAATTCTTCCTGTGCAATCATGGCCTTGAGACGGTCAGCAAAGCCTTGGTTTTCAACTTCCTTGGGGGAGAAAATTTGTACCTCAATGTCTGGATTTTCTTGCATGAATTGTTCTACCGTCTGTTCTATGCTGTTAATCCAACGAACGTCTCCCTCGGAGTAGACCACCCGCAGTTGGGTTTTGGGAGGCGAGAAAGTCAACTCTGTTTGTCGTAAGGCGGGAAGGAGACAAAACAAAAGCAGAAGGAGCAGGAGAAGGACCCCGCTTCCCAGCAAAAGCTGCTTTTTTAGAATTTTATGCTTTCTCTGTTTTTTCTTTTCGGTATTCACTGGGGCTTTTTCCGTATTTTTTGTTAAAATTTTCATTGAATTGTCTCACATTCTTGTAGCCGATTTTTTCGGCAATCTCATAGGCTTTATAATCGGTGTGCAGCAATAACTTTTCTGCCTCCTCCATGCGAAGGTCGGTCAGGTAGTTTTTAAAGTTTTTTCCCATATTTTTCTTGAAATAGCTGCTAAAGTAAAAGGAGTTCATTCCAAAGGTCTGTGCCATCCATTCTAAGGTGAGATTTTCACCAAAATGCTGCTGTATGTACTGGCGAATGCGTACTATCTCTTTGTGCTCGCTGCTGCCGCCCAGATGAATCTGTTCGCACATGTTGTAGAAGAAACGGCGTATGGCCTCGCAGGTCTGTCTATAAGTTGGCAGCAGGCGGATCTGCTCCATGCAGGCCTCGCCTTCCTGAACCCAAGAAATATCCAATAAATATTGTTCACAGAGGGTTTGAATCAAATCGGCCATCATGAGATTGCAACGATTGAGGGCTGCAAAGCGGTTTCCAAAATGCAGGTTTCGTATCACTGAAAAAATTTTCTTTAACTCGTTCTCAACCGAGGATGGATGGTGGAGGCAGGCATCTAAAAGGTTTTGGAAGCACTCCTGATAATCCTCAAAGGACTCTCTAAAATCCTTCTTCACGTCCTGATACCAGATAAGTTCTTCCTCCGTAAAGTAATAAAGTTCCATCGCAAAGCGAGAGGTTTTGTAGGCAAGAGGAAGATTGGAGATATCCTCTGTCTCCACCCCTATTCCCACCTTAATGCTCAGATTTTGGTGGTCCGAGGCAACGGCAACCAATCTTCGAATACGAGTCTCTATTTCCGCTTGGCTTTCCTCCTCCCCCAAGAGCAAAATGGCATAACAGGTGGAGGTGTCTTTTTTGACTACAAAGCCGCTTTGGCTTTCCTCTAACTTTTTTTGAATCTTGTTAGCCGCTGAAAATTTTAAAAGTTCCTGCATCTTTGCATTCTTTTCGCTGCGTCCCAACAAGTAAAAGCGAAAGGCAACACCTAACATGCGTTTTCCCTCTATGGAGATGTTTAGGCTGGAAAATTGTTGGTATAAATCTTCTCTGGCATATTCCTTGCTTCCGTTTATTTTCTGGAAGATATAAGAGAGGCGGTCTTCGGTCTCTGTGGTTTCTAGGATACTGAGGCGGCTCTGTGAATCGATGAGATTTACGGCCTTTTGAATGGCACGAATCAATTCTTCCGGCTCCACAGGCTTAAGTAAATAATCCACAGCTCCATACCGTACCGCATCCTTTGCATAAGAAAATTCCTGATATCCACTGATAAAAATTACCTTGGCAGAAAGCTCTCGCCTTCCAATTTCCTGAAGCAGGCCAAGACCGTTTAATCCGGGCATTGCAATGTCCGATAGGACAAGTTCTGGTTGTGTCTTCTCAATCAGTTGCAAAGCCTGATTTCCGTCCTTGGCCTCTCCCACAATCTCAATGCCTAGCTTTTTCCAGTCAATCAATTTTTTTAAGCCCTTTAAGATGACGGCTTCGTCATCCGCAAGAACGGCTCGTATGCTTGCCATCGTTTTCTCTCCCCTCGTAGTTCGCTTTTTCGTATTCTTGATAATAGAAAGAATCAAAATCCGCATAGCAGCTGTGGTCGTACAAATCTTGCACACACATTCCCACCATGGGGCCTGTAAAGACCAGAGCACTGTCTCGAATGAAATCTTCAGACAAGGATTCGGCCGAAAGTGTGTCTGCAAGTGGCAAAAATGCCTCTGCATCAAAGGCATAAAAGAAGTTTAACTTTTCTCTGTCCACTCTCACTTCCAGACGAATTCGAGTGCTATCCTCTGGTATTTGTATTCTTCTTTCCCCTAATTTTACCATGGTTTTGCCCTTTGTACATACCAAAACATCTAAAATTCGACAGCCAAGCTCCTCATCATAGGAGACATAAGCATACATGTAGTTTTCGGTGTTGTAAAAGCAGGTTAGTCCGGCCATCTGCTGGTGGCTTTTGGGGGTAAATTCCATGATGGTTCCTGCTTGGAAGCGTACACTCTGCCACCGTCTTGCTACTAGGGTTTGTCTATGCAGGGAAGCGATGGACTCTTGTCCGTATAATCGCAGAAAACTCGGACGTTCCTTTAGAGAGAGTTTATCTTCCAGAGGAATGCGTAGGCTGTGAAAATAAGGGGGAAGTTCTGCCTCGTCAAAGTCCGTCTGTGTGCTGGCATCGGTATTTTGTACGAGAAGCTCGGCTCCAAGCGGAGCTTCCAGCGTGAGAGGCGGTACCGTTTGGCAGTTCCAACCAGCAGAGGTGGGCGGTTTCGGAAGAATGACCGTTCGGTCAGGCAGATGGATTTCGCCTCCCTCCCGTTTGCTATAAGGAGCTGTTTGTGCTTGTGCTAGTCTGGGCCAGCCTTGCTCCCAAATAATTTTTGCCAAACCGGTTTCTCGCCCTAGAATGCAATTTCCTCTTTGCAAGGTGAGAGGTCTGGCACAGATGAAGGTGATGTACCACTCTCCAGCTGAGGTTCTTAAGAAACTGGCATGACCGCATTTTTGTAGAGGGGAGTCTGGAGCAAAGCGTGTAGAGATGAGAGGGGTGTAGGGAGATAGTTCATAAGGTCCCCAGAGGGAAGTGGCACGTGCAACCACACTGGCATGGCTAAATCCCGTTCCACCTTTCGCACAAAGCAGATAATAAAAGCCATCTTTTTTTAGAATTTGTGGTCCCTCTGTCGTTCCCCATCCACTGCCGTGAAAGATGGTTTTCGGCTTGCCCACAAGTTTTAAAGCTTCCAAATCGTATTCTTGAATGGCAACGCCATTAAAGTTGGGTTTGTAAGGTCGGTAATCCCAAAGCATACTCATCACATAACTTTTTCCATCGCTATCGTGAAACAGTGCTGGGTCAAAGCCGGAGGCATGGACGAAGACGGGATTGCTCCATTCTCCATCTATGGTCTCGCAACTCATAATATAATTTAGTGTATCTTTGAAACATTGGTCGGTCTTGACATCCGTAATCAGCAGCCAAAATTTCCCCCTAGCCCAAGAAAGATGAGGTGCCCAGATGCCGCCGCTGTTTCGGTCGCCTCTGAGAGAGAGTTGTTCTTTTCGGCAAAGAGGTCTTGCTACCAGTTCCCAGCGAATCAGGTCTTTGGAGTGATAAATCATAATACCCGGCCACCACTCAAAGGTGGAGGTGGCTATGTAGTAATCCTCCCCCACCACACATACACTGGCATCTGGCTGAAAACCTCTTAAAATTGGATTTGTAATCATGGTTTGCTCCTTTCACTCGTTCCTTAAATTCTCTGATGCTATGCTTAGTGTACAACAATAGTGGCATTTTCCCTTAGATTTTTTCTTTTTTCTTAAAAAAACTCCACTTTCTCTAAAAAACAACTCCCCTCTTTGTTGTGAGCACTTGAATCCCCACCGAAACAAGGAAGCCCCCACCCAACGCTTATGTCTTATGACATAGAAGCGTGGGTGGGGGCTTCCGTTATCAAGTTAAATTCTCCCCATTGTGTTGAATGACATTCTGATACCAATAAAAGGATTTTTTGCGGCTGCGTTTTCCGCTGCCTCTTCCTTCGTTATCTTTCTCCACATAGATAAAGCCATAGCGTTTGGACATCTCTCCTGTGGTTGCACTGATTAAGTCTACACAGCCCCAGGGGGTGTATCCCAAAATTTCCACTCCGTCTTCGTCTGCCGCAGCCATCATGGCTTGGATGTGAGAACGAAGATAGTCGATGCGATAATCATCATGAATCTCCCCATTTTCCTCCACGCTATCCACGGCTCCCAAACCATTCTCCACCACGAACAAAGGCTTTTGGTAGCGGTCATACAAAGCATTTAATGTGATGCGAAAACCGAGGGGGTCGATGGGCCAGCCCCACTGGCTGCACTCTAGATATGGATTCTTGGCGGAGGCAAATACATTTCCGGAAGCACTTTCGCCCTCTTGGTCGGTTCTGACGCAGCGGCTGTTATAATAAGAAAGCGAGATGAAATCCACAGGATTTTCTTTTAATACTTTCTCATCCTCCGCTGTGATATCAAGAGCTAAGTTTTCTTTCTCAAACATCTTCTTTGCATATGCAGGATATTCTCCCCTTGCCTGCACATCAATAAAGAAGTAGCTCTCTCTGTCCTTTTTCATGCTTTCCCATACATCTTCCGGACGGCAGCTGTAGGGATACACGCTTCCAGCTGCCAGCATACAACCCACCCGATAGTCGTCAGAGATTTGGTGAGCGAGCTTGGTGGCCAAAGCGGAGGCTACTAGCTCATAATGGGCGGCTTGATACTTGACTTGCAGCTCATTCTCCCCTTCCTCTATGCGGATGCCCGCCCCCATAAAGGGCAGATGCATCAACATATTGATTTCGTTGAAGGTAATCCAGTAGCGAACCTTCCCATAAAAATGGCGAAACAGAGTTTCACAGTAGCGAAGATAACAAGAAATCAGTTCTCGATTTTTCCAAGAACCATACTTTTCTACCAGTGCGAGAGGCACATCAAAGTGGCAGATAGTAATAATTGGCTCTATATGATACTTGTTCAACTCATCAATGACACTCTCGTAGAAACGCAAGCCTGCCTCGTTGGGCACTTCCTCTTTGCCAGTCGGAAAGATGCGAGACCATGAGATAGAAAAACGGTAACAGCGAAAGCCCATCTCTGCAAAAAGAGCAATGTCTTCTTTGTAGTGGTGATAAAAATCAATCGCTTCTCTTCCTGGATAGAAACTATCTTTTGGAAGCTCGTGATAGTCCAATTCTCCCTTCATCACCGCCAAACGCTTCTCCCCGTGAGGAATCACATCCACAATAGCACTTCCTCTTCCGTCTGCATTCCAACCGCCCTCGCACTGATTGGCTGCGGTGGCACCTCCCCACAAAAAATCACTTCGCATAGCCCTTGTTTCCTTTCTTTTTTCTTGTCCGACTTTCATACATAATTTCAGCTCTTATTGCTTTTGAATCCGTAACAGCGTAGCTCCAGCTGTCACCTTGGCTTCTTGGGTTACGGCAATCTCACCATATTGCATAAAGTTGGTGATAAGCACTGGTGTGACCAAAGAATAACCAGCATTCTGAATCAATTTGGTGTCAAACTCTAGGATTTTTTGACCTTTCTTCACTTGGTCTCCCTGCTGAATCAAAGGTTTAAAGCCCTTTCCCTCTAACTGCACCGTATCCATACCAACATGTAACAGAACTTCCAAACCATCCACACTTGTGATACCTATGGCGTGACCAGTGGGGAATAGTGCAGAGATGGTTCCATCTACAGGGGCATACAGCACGCCTTCTTCTGGTAAAATTGCAACTCCCTTTCCTAAAGCTCCGGAGGAAAAAGCAGCATCCTGTACATCCTCAAGCTTCACGATGCTTCCCTTTAAGGGGCTTACCAGTTGGCTCTCTCCATTGGAAGCGGAGTCACCAAGGCTAGTTTCTTGTTTTGCTATCTGCTCATCCGAATTGCTTGCAGCAGGAGTTACAACCTCTTTGTCCTTGTAGAAAATCATGGTGAGAACAAAACCGGCTGCCATGGAGATTAAAATTCCAACAAAAGCAACGATAATATTGCCCATGCTTCCATCTGGATTCATCATATTTGGCAATTCAAAGATACCCATGCCACCCATGATGAATTTGCGGAAGTTAAAGTGTCCGTAAAAAGCTCCACCAATTCCGCCAGCGATACAGCTGATGATAAATGGTGTCTTTAAGGGCAGTAAGATACCGTAAATAGCTGGCTCTGTCACTCCGAAAATACCGGAGATAAAGTTTGGAATTGCCATTTCTTTTAACTTTTTGTCCTTGGTCTTAAAGAAGATAGCGATGACAACCGCAGAGGTTGCAAAGGTACAAGCAAAGAAAGGCATCATCACGTTGTCGTAGCCTAACGTCATTACGTTGTTGATGTAGACTGGAATAAAGCCCCAGTGCATACCGAAAATAACCAAAATCTGCCATGTTAAACCAACAACGGCTCCTGCCAGAAGAGGACTGAAGCTGCGGATTCCCAAAGTAAACTGAGAAATCAAGGTGGAACCAAAGGTTGCAATCGGTCCTAAGAAAATCAGTGTGACTGGAAGGGCAACCAATAAGGTTAACATAGGAACAAAGAAGAATTTTACCAAATCCGGAATGAAACGGCTGAAGAACTTTTCGCACTTAGAGGCAAACCAAACAGCCAGAATGACCGGAATCACCGTTCCTGTGTAATCGACAGAAATCACAGGAATTCCTAAAAAAGTAAGATATACCGGAGAAGCAAACATGGTTCCCTCCAGTATGGTGTACAAAGGCTCAGCTCCGGCAGAAACGGCACTGAGTTGAATGCCAGGATAACACATGGCTGCACCAACTGCCAATCCGAGCATAGGTTTTAACTTAAATTTCTTTGCCGCTGTGTAGCCCAAAAACAAAGGAAGAAAGTTAAACAGTGCATCTCCAGCGGCATTGATAATCAAGTAAATACCACTGCTTTCTGGATAAAGATTCAAGGTGGCAAATAGCGTGTTGAATCCCTTTAACATACCGCAGGCTGCCATAATGCTTAAAATTGGTTGGAAAATTCCAGATACCACATCGATGGCTTTATCCAGCAGTTTTTTAGGCTGCTCTTCTTCCACCGTTTGCGTTTGGCTTTCCTTCAAATCCAAAAGGGGACACACGTCCTCGTACACCTCTGCCACATGATTTCCAATGACCACCTGATATTGTCCGCCGCTTTTCATCACTGTGACCACACCGCTCATGTTTTTTAATACGTCATCCTTCGCTTTGCTCTCATCTTTCAAGGTAAAGCGCAGTCTGGTGATACAGTGAACCAGACCTGTTACATTGTCTTTGCCTCCGACATTTTTAACAATGTCTTTTGCAAGTTCCTGATACTTCCCCATACAAACCTCCTATTTTTCACTTCCGTAACGGCACGTCCGTGTTTTGATGTTGCCAGTGTATCACAGAGTCAATATGACGACAAGACAAGCCGCTTCGATAGATTCAGTGTTCCAAAATTCACAAAAAAAGAACCGCCATATTTGAAACAGCGGTTCAAAATTACTAAAAAAGAAACAAATTCCAATCCAAATTTCACTCTTCTTTATCTGAAAATTGATTTAACAGAATCGGCATATGGCGCAGCATCTCAATGGAAGATTTTATGTGTTCCTCCTGACAGCGGGATAAAAGTAAGGAAAAGAAAATGTCAAACACATAGTTGGCTGCTGCAAAGGAAGCAATCACATCCAAACTTAGTACAGAGTCTCGGTTTGGAATCTCCACCACCTGATGGAAGTGCTGACTGGTAATGGCATTGTGTGGGCCTAAAATTCCCACCACATGACTGTTGCTGGCCTCCCGAAGATATCTTGCCATACGGCTTACGGTACGATTTGCTCCGGTAAAGCTGATAAGGAAGGAGACCGTTTTTTTGTGCTTTCTTGCTGCCAAATAATGAGCATTGATGCTCTCGTAAGCATGACTTTCCAGTCCCAAAGTAGCAAACTTAAAAGCGGCGGATTGTGCTAAAATATAGCTGATGCCGGTGCCATAAATATCAATGCATTCTGCCGTCTGCAGAGCCTGATTGATTTTTCTCATCTCATTTTTGTTCAAAGTCAATCGAGTATTGGTGATTGCCTTGTCGTAGAGTCCGGGTAGAATTTGAATGATATCTCCATAAGAAGTATCTTTTGTAATGGGTTCCTCTGCCAAAATCCGATTGATTCGGGTATTCTGACTCATCTCTTCCACCAATTTTAATTTAAATTCTTGATAACCAGAAAGTCCTAACTTTTGGCTAAGACGTACCACAGTGGCTTTGCTGGTAAACGATGCCCTCGCCAGTTCTTGAGCAGACATATCCGGAATCTGGTTGAGATTTTCTAAAATATAATGAGCCACTTCTTTTTCATGGTTGGTGAAGCCTTCTGCTTCCTGTAACTGCAACAATAGCATAGCAACCTCCCGTTTTTTATGTAATATTATAGCATTTTGAGGAAAGCGATGCTAGACTTTGTTTTTTGGAATGACTTTGATGTGTGTTTTGTTTTGGGAGGAGAAGGGTGGGATTTTGTGGGAGAGTGGAGGGGAGGTGTGGTTTGGGAAAAGAGATTAACATAGGGCGAAATATAATTTTGAAAAAAGAGGGCAAAAGCTCTTTTTTCGCCTTTGCCCTCCCATAATCTTCTACTTTCTACCCTCGTAATCCTGCTTTTGCTTGATAAAAGCCTTAATCATCTCCACTGCCCCATAATAACCAACGGTGCTGCTGTTGATGCACAGGTCATAGCCCTTTGCGTCTCCCCACTTCTTACTGGAATAGTAATTGTAGTAGCTGGAACGCTTCTTATCCGTCTTAATCATCATATCCTTTGCCTTAGCGGCATCCAGATTGTAGACTTTCTTCAGTCGCTCAATCCTATCGCTCTCTTCTCCGGTGATAAACACACGGATGGTATTCGGATGCTCTGCCAAAGCATAGTCGGCACAGCGTCCAACTATCACGCAGGACTCCTGCTCTGCAAGCTTCTTGATGGTGTCAAATTGTGCCAAAAAGACCTTTTGATTGATGGGCATATCCAGATAAGCAGAAGTCGTATATCCCATAGAATAGGTATCCATCACCAAAGAATACAAGAAACTGCTGGTCGGCTTCTCGTCATGGGTCTCAAACAGCTCCTCACACAGTCCACTCTGCTTTGCTGCCAGAGCAAGAAGCTCCTTATCATAACACTTGATTCCCAAATCCTTTGCCAGAGTCTGTCCTATCACCTTACCTGCACTTCCGCACTGACGACCAATTGTGATTATCAAATTATCGCTCATTCCACTCGCTCCTCTCTCTATCCAAACGCTTTTCTGTATGGCCTTACTGCCTTACGATTCTTTTTATGATACTAGGGTCAAAAGGTCATAAAATCCGATGCCAGTTGACTTGCAAGAGGATTTTTGAACTTGAGGACTAGCAAAGAGCATAAAATCTTTTGACTCTAATATCATTTTTATTATACTACAAAAAAACGGAAATGTACACAATTTACAAAAATTTTATAAAATTCAGCCTACTGTTTGGTAAATCATTCTGATACGATACAATTTTCAGCCAGAGCCTCCTTCTTGAACTTGATTCGTCCGTCCGATTATCATAGGGCGAAAATACTGTTTGTTTAAAAAACAACTGCCGCCCCACCCTACGAGAGGCGGCGCAGCAGTTCGCAAAAATACTCCGGCAAAGGAGCATGAAATTCCATATACTTTCCTGTTCTTGGATGCGCAAAGCCCAACACCTCCGCATGGAGGGTTTGACCACAGAGAGCAAAGGGCGGCTTAGAAGGACCGTACACCGTATCTCCCAAAAGAGGATGACCGATGCTGCTCATATGCACCCGAATTTGATGCGTGCGTCCAGTCTCCAACTCACACTCAATGTGCGTAAACTGTGAAAATCTCTGCAGCACTCGATAATGTGTGATGGCGGGCTTTCCATTTTTCTCATTGATGCTCATCTTTTTTCTATCGATGGGATGCCGGCCAATGGGGGCATTCACGCTGCCCTCCTCTTCTGCTATCCTTCCATGTACAATCGCTTGATACCTTCGAGTCACAGAATGTGCCTTCAGCTGCTCGGCAATGGAATTGTGTGCCCTGTCATTTTTACACGCAATCAGCACACCTGTGGTGTCCATATCGATGCGATGCACAATCCCCGGACGCAGCACACCATTGATTCCAGACAGATCCTTCTGGCAGTGGTAGAGCAGAGCGTTCACAAGGGTGTGCTCGTAGTGTCCCGCTGCCGGATGCACCACCATTCCCTTGGGCTTATTCACCAGAATGACATCCTCATCCTCATATAAAATGTCCAAATCCATTGGCTCCGGCAGAATCGCAAGAGGCTCTGGTTCTGGAATCTCCACCAGAATCTCCTCCCCCTTGGAGAGTTTATAATTGCTCTTTACCACCTTATGATTGACCTGTATCTTCCCCTCTTTGGCCAACTTTTGAATGTAAGAACGGGAAAGCCCCTCCAACTTCTCCGCCAAATACACATCCATTCTAAGATTTCCTTCCTCCTCCACACAATAACGCTCTTCCACCGCAAACCTCCCCACCTCTTTCCGCTCTCTAACGCAAAAAGGCGAATTCATCTTCTTTATAATAAAACAACAACAGACCCATCAGAGCCACCGTTGCGACCGTGACATAGATATCGGCCACATTGAACACTGGAAAATCGATCAGAGAAAAATAGAAGAAATCGACCACATATCCCTGCCGTATCCGATCTATCATATTTCCCACCGCTCCGCTACAGATAAAGGAAAGGCTGAGGGTAAGAGGCAGATAGCGTCTTCCGTCTGGCATTCGATACAGCACATAGCAAACACCTGCCAAGACCACCGCAGCAATCACAAAAAATAGCCACTGCTTCCCCTGCATCATCCCAAAGGCAGCTCCCCGATTTTCCAAATAGGTCAGAGAAAAGACTCCCTCCCAGAGCTTTCGTGCCTCAGCCCCCTTTAAGTATCTAACAGCCAAAGCCTTCGTCCACTGATCCAAAGCAACTGCACACAGATTGATGGCGAAAAATAGGGCAAAACGAAGTTTTCTTTCTCTCATGCTCTCCCTCTCAGTCTCTGACTCCGATTTTTTCCAAAGCTCGCCGCAGCTCCTCCTCGGTCACCGTTTTGTCTACACAGGCCTGCCCCAGCTCCCGCAGCAAGACAAAGCGTATCACACCGGCATCCATTTTTTTGTCGTGGCGGCTGGCCTCTATCACCTCGGTGGCCCGCAATCCCTCCACCTCTGTCGGAATTTGGAAGGCTCTCATGGTCTCTTTTATATCCTCAGCTTCCTCCAAAGAAATCCAGCCTCTCTCCGCCGAGAGAAAGGCAGCTGCAATGCACCCTAGACCCACACACTGTCCATGCAGCAGAGAAAAATTTTTTAACTTCTCAATGGCATGCCCCAAAGTATGTCCCAGATTTAAATACGCCCGAATCCCCTGCTCCGTCGGGTCTTCCTCCACCACGTTTCTTTTGATCTCATTGCTCACCCGAACCATCTCCTGACAAAGAGGCAGATCCAACTTAACAATCTCTTCCCGATGCAGCTTCAACCACTCATAGTAAGCCCTATCGGCGAGCAGACCATGTTTAATCACCTCGCCCATGCCAGAGACAAACTGTTCCTCTGGAAGAGTACGCAGCGTAAAGATGTTCTCATATACCAGTTTCGGCATATAGAAGGCTCCCACCATATTTTTGTAAGAGTCAAAATCCACGCCTGTCTTTCCCCCTATGCTGCTGTCCACCTGAGAGAGCAACGTGGTCGGAATCTGCACAAAGGCCACGCCTCTTAGGTAGGTTGCAGCTGCAAAGCCACACAAATCTCCCACCACGCCGCCGCCCAAGGCAATCAGCAAATCCTTGCGGTCAAAGCGTTCCAAAATCAATTTTTCATACAAATCCCGAACGACATTCAGATTCTTATTCTCCTCCCCTGCCGGAAAGACAAAGGAAGTCACCTTCGCACACACCTTAGCCGCCTCTTGTTTCACCGCCTCCAGATACAGCTCGGCCACATGGGAGTCCGTCACCACACAAATCTTTCTCCCCTCCACCGAGAGCTTAGAAAGCTCCTTTGCTAACGCATCAAAGGAGGTCTCCATCACAATGTCATATACCGGCTTTCCATACAAATGTACCGTCATACGTTTCGCCATACTTTTCCCTCGCTTCTATTTTTCTCTTTTCCAGCACCGCCTCACTTTGGCCCTGCTCAAAAAGCATCTCATACAGAAGAAAGCAAACAATTCTTCCTCTTCCCTTCAAGGATGTCTGCCCTATTCACAGAGATAGACTTCTATCCTCAAACAGAAAAGCAAAAAACTGTCTGCTCCCTCCACAACAACATTTCCCAAAACCAAACCGTGTCGTCTCTTGGTTTCTTCCTCTACATACGAATATTGAGTCCTGAGACATCCAATCCGCTATTTCCGGAAATCATACCTTGGAAATCACCGGAAAGCTCTACCGACTTCGGAGTGGCAATGAAGATATAGTTGGTTATCTTTTGCAAATTGCCCTGCATGGAATAGGCCGCACCGGATGAGAAATCCACAATCCTCTGTGCCACTTCCGTATGTATCCCTTCCATGTTAATCAGTACAGCTCGTCCCTCCAGCAAATAATCGCTGATAGACTCTGCATCGTCAATCGAAGTCGGTTTCACCATAGACACCTGCATTTGAGGGGGTTTCTTCATGGCAACTACTTTGGGATTCGACTTGTTGCTCAAAAAACGACTACTCTTCACAGGCTCATCCGGCTCATCGTAATCGTAATCGTCATCGTAAGGCTCCTCATCGTATGCCTGTTCCTTCTTACGGAAAAAGCTCCGTCTTTGAGGTTTTTCCTCCGGCTCCTCATAATCCTCATCGTCATCGTCCAAGTAGTAATTATCGTCATCATTGGTCAAACGCATGGATTGCAAGATTTTGCTAAAAATACTCATGTCTCAACTCTCCTATCATCGAGTACCAAAAATTCCAGTACCCACTCTAATCATTGTAGAGCCCTCCTCTATGGCGATCTCGAAATCCCCCGTCATACCCATAGATAAGACACTCATAGTAACATTATCAATGTTTTTGCTCCGAATGTCAACAAAAACTTGATATAATTTGCGAAAAATCAGACGATTTTCCTCCGCTTCCTCCACATTGGGGGCGATGGTCATCAATCCCTGAATCTTTACATGTGGCAATTTGCTGATGGAAAGAACCGCTTCCAAAAGCTCGGAAAGGCGAAACCCAAATTTGCTCTCCTCCTCCGCTACGTTGACCTCCAGAAGTACCGGCACCTCCCGCTGCAGCTTCGCTGCTTCCTGCTCAATCTGCTCCGCTAGGCGAAGGCTGTCCACGGAATGAATGAGTTCCACCTTATCGATCACCTGTCTGACCTTATTGCGCTGCAAATGCCCTATCATATGCCAACTCAAATCCGGCCGCTGTGGCTCCTTCTCCAAGATTTCTTGCACCTTATTCTCTCCAAAATCTCTCTGCCCTGCCTCTGCCGCCTCCTCAATCAAGGCCAAAGGCTTGGTTTTACTGACCGCAATGAGTGTGACTTCTGTCCTTTTTCTTCCCGCCCGCACGCAGGCTTCTTCGATTCTCTTTTGTATGCTGTGCAGGTTTTCCTGTACCATCGAACCACTTCCCTTCTTTTTCAACTGCCGCCCCTCACGGAGCCTGCTCTTTTCTGTCTTTTGTCTTCCTCTTTGCTTCTCTTTCCATTAGCATCCGTGGACAGGGAAACATACAGTCCTCTGTTCACGGACTAGGATTGCTGATAGATGGTAACATCCGCTTCCACGGTGGAGGCATCCAACACAATGTGGTCATACACAGCCAGACCGTAACTGCTCCCCTTCTCTATGATATAATAACTGTCGTTGGAAGTCAAAATCTCAACTCGCTTGAACACCGTGTATCCTTTATTGACATTGTAAACCCCCTGAAGCGTCGCCACCGGTCCCACCTGATACCTCTCATCGGAATTTTCCTTAATCAAAACATCCCCCGCCGAAAATTCCTCCTTATCCACGTAATAGACTTCCTCCGTTGCATTGTAGATGGTTGCCGACACAAACTCTGCACTGCTGCCCTCTGCCGTGTAAATCTCCCGCAAAAATCCTCGGTTGGAACTTGTCCCCATCTGCACCAAATAATCCACAGGTACCACATAAAACTCCTTCGTGATGACGGAACGAATCGGAATCTTAAGTCCTGTCACATGGTCGGACTGAATCTCAAAATTCACATAACGCTCCGACAAAAATTCGGTCATATAGCGGTCAAAGGTCACATTCCCGTAGCTTTCGCCATCGCTGCCTGTAAAAATCTCAAAGCTTCCGCTCAGTTCCATCTTATAATCTGGAAAAGAAATGGTGAGACTGCTTTCTTCCCCATATTCCTCCTTCTCCTCCTCATTGAGCAGAAAGACCAGATTCCAAGTCTCGGAGGTCACAACCTTGTAGACGGCTGTGTCTGCCGCTACCTGTGTCCCCGCCTTCGTTACCTTTCTCTGATAATTGTCCCTCTTAAAATCCTCCTTGCTCACTTCCTGCACCGTCTTTCCCTCAAAGGAATCCAGCCCATAGGAGACCACACCAGCTTGGTCGGCATACACCTGTTGAAAGGAAATTCCATTTTCCTGCATCAAGGTGCTCAAATTGGCGATGGCTCCCAGATTGGCATATTCCAACACCGCCGCCTCCAGATTGTACTTGACATCATAGACACTGTCAAATTGATTGTCCCGATAGGAGAGACTGAAGGAGGAGAGCTGTCTTTTTAACTCTTCCAAATTTTCGCTGCTGAAAGAACTCCCCTCGGACTGATGCTCATCCAAAAATTTCTTCATCTCTCCCGTTTCATCGATGGAGTACACACAGGTGCCCACTGCGGTTTTTTTTCCCTCCCGCACATAGTAATTCACATACCCCGCTGCATCCGTATACTTGACACTCTCCTGCCGAAGAATCAATCCCGTGTAGCTCCTATCGTCCACGATGCTGCCCTCTGCCACCTCATACACCCGAACCTTTTCCTGTGTCATATAGGAGTACACACTGACCAGCAAATATATAAAAATTCCCAGAAATATAAAGCTGCCCACATTGATATTTCGTGGATTTCTGCCTATACTTGTGACTTTCTTTCTTTTTTTCTTTTTTGCCATCTTAATTTCTGCCTCCTGTTTCTCATACGATTATAAGGGGAAACATAGGAAAAGTAAAGCAAGAATCTCCCACGAAGCCCTTCCTTTTTCTGACTTCACGGGAGATTTCTTTTTGTAAATTCACACCGAATCCGCTCGGCCGTCCTCTGTCTTGCTCACTCTCTTACAGAGAAATGCTAACATCTTCCTTTGCATTCTCTGGCAGCTCGGAAGCATCCATCGATACACTCAGCACAAAATTCATATGGTACTTCTCACTAATTTTCTCCAAGGTGGCAATCACTTCTGAGATATCCTCTCCTTCCAGACAGGAAAGCTTCAGAAAACTATCTAAAAACATGGTCTCCAAGTCATGATCCTGAGAGATGATACCGCACAGAAAGCCAATAAAGCCCTCTGGGGTACTTACCGGATACTCATTTACGTTGATCAGGCGAATCTTATTGCTCAGCTCGTACATATGCTTGGAACTCTTATCCAGATATACGATGGAGCCTTTGGACTCCTTGACTGCAGCATTCGCTTTGTCCAACAAATGCTTTGTTTTGCCTTTTCCCTTTTTTCCTGCGATGATCTGAACCATAGTGAACTCCTCCTTGGGTTTATTTAATATGTGTTATGTTGTGTAAAAAATCCACTTATATTATCATAATTATAGTATAAATTGCTAAATAGTGCAACAACTAATTGACTATTTTCTCCACAAGATGATACATATTTTCATACAAGGAGGCTCTGCTTTGGGCTTTCAGCACAACCGAGATGTAATCTTGATTTTCTTCGTCCTTGGAAGCCAGAATCAAACAGTAACCCGCCGCTTTTGTGGTACCGGTCTTTCCTCCCACTACAGCCACTCCGCTCGGTGCCTCCTTCTGTCCTGTCAAAAACCAGTTGCTGTTCTTCCAAGTGGCCGTCATCACATCTCCCTGTGCATCCTGATACAGAGCTGTGTGAGAAGAGGTGTGAATCATCTCCTGAAATTCCGAATGGCGGTAGGCTTCCCGAAAAATCAGATACAAGTCGTAAGCCGTTGTATAATGATTTTCTGTATGCAAACCATGTGGATTCTCAAAATGCGTCCCAGTAGCCCCCAGTTCCCTCGCCCTGCGATTCATTCTCTCGGCAAAGGCCTCCACACTGCCATCCATATGCACCGCAATCGCTGCGGCTGCATCGTTTCCGGAGGGAAGCAAAAGGCCATAGAGCAGCTCTCTCATGGAAATCACATCCCCCGCTTTGATGCCGCACATGGTCGCCCCCGCCTCCGTGATCGCATTCACCTCCTCCGGCACCGTCACCATATCGTCCAGATTGGCATTTTCAAAGACGAGCAAGGCAGTCATCACTTTTGTGATACTCGCCGGATACAATCTCTCAAATGCATTTTTGGCATACAAAACCTCTCCCTTCGAGTCCGCAAACAGAGCGGCCGCCTCACTGTCAATGGAGGCATCCGCAAAGGAGGCATCTGCTGCCAAAACACATAAATCTTTTGCAAAACCAGAAGCAAAGGCATCTTCAGCCTCTGCCGCAAAAGATGCCCTCTCCTGAAACTGATATTCCTGTTCTAAGCTGGTCGGAAAAACCGAACAACCGCCAAAAAACACGGCTGCCGCTCCCAAAGCAAACAGAAGTTGTCTCGTATTTCTCATGTTCAAATCTGACTCCTAACCTTGAAAACCGTTCTTTCCTTGGACTTTTAAGGGCTTATTTGTACATCTCCCGCCACTCCATATCCCCGCGGTCCAAAGACTTGATCAAAAGTTCCGCTGTCGCCAAGTTGGTTGCAAGCGGAATGTTATGCATGTCGCACAGTCTCACCACCTGATTGCCATCCGGCTCATGGCTCATGGGATTTAAGGGATTGCGAAGAAAAATCACCAAGTCCATGTCGTTGTGCTCAATCTGTGCTCCCAGCTGCTGCTCCCCTCCCAGATGACCTGCCAAATACTTATGCACGGATAAGTTTGTCACCTCTTCAATCAGTCTTCCTGTCGTTCCCGTCGCATACAGTGTATTCTTACTCAAAATCCCCCTGTACGCAATGCAAAAGTTTTGCATCAACTTTTTCTTTGAGTCATGCGCAATTAACCCAATATTCATATCAAACGCCCTCCTGTCAGTTAGTTATCTTTCTCTGAAGTCCTACATTTAAAACCAGACCAATGCCAGCATACAGGCTGAACAGAGAGCTCACGCCATAGCTGATGAACGGCAAAGGCAATCCTGTGTTGGGGAACAACCCCGTTGCCACTGCAATATTTGTAAATGCCTGAAAACATAGAAGAGAGGCAATGCCCACGCAAATCAAGCGGCCTGCCAAATCTCTTGAACGCTGCGCCAAAAGAATACACTCAAACACAATCAGTGCATACAAGGCAATTACCAGCACGCAGCCTCGAAATCCAAGCTCCTCACCGAGCACTGCAAAAATAAAGTCCGTGTGCTCCTCCGAGAGAAAATTTCCGTCTTTCACGGAAGCCCATGTATTGTTATTTAAGCCCTTACCTTCAAGCAGGCCGGACCCAATCGCCATCATAGAATTTTCCTGCTGCCGATTTGCATCCGCAAACTGTGCACTGTCGTTGCTTAACCATGCGAGAATGCGATTTGCCTGATACCCGTGCAGGAAAGGTACCATATTGTACTGCAGCAAATAAATAAAACCAGCCGCAAGCGGAATCAAGGCCGCTATCGTCCCCAGAATCCAGCGATAGCTGATGCCCGCCGTGTACACAAGACAGACAAACATAAAGACACAAATCAAACTGGTTGACAGATCCGGTTCTGCAAGAATCAAGCCCAAAAGCAGGGCGAAAAAGAGAATGCCAGAACCTAAGACCAAAGGGCGGTTGATTTTTTCCTGATACTTATCCCAATACCACGCAAAAAACATGACCATCCCGATTTTTGCAAATTCGGAGGGCTGAAACCTTCCGATGCCGGGAAGCTCCACCCAGCGGCGGGCACCGCCGCCGGAATCTCCGACGAGCAGCACCGCAGCCAACAGGATAAAGGAACCCAAATATATGAGTCCATGAAGTTTTAACAGTTGATGGTAATCCGCTAATCCCAAAACTATCGCTACAAATATCCCAAAAATCGCCCCTATAATCTGCCTGTTCATGTAGCTTACATCGCCATTGCTTGCACTGTTGATGACCAAAATCCCTATCACATTCAGTGCCACGACATACAGCAGCAGGCGAATATTAAAGTTTCTCACTTTGTAGTCAAAAAACATCCGTCAGTTCCCCTTGTTTTTCATATCTAGTATCGGTATATTAGCATAAAGGGCGGGTATTTTTCCATTGTTATTCTCAGAATCTGTCTCTGTCATCTGAATCTCCACTCCCTGTGCGTCAATCTCCATATATTTGGAAATCGCATGGATGATATCATTCTTAATCATCTCCATCAGCTCCGGAGAGCAATTGGCTCTGTCCGAAACCAGCAAAAGCTTCAGACGATCCTTTGCGATGGTGCCTGATGTTTTCTTCCGAAACATTTCAAACAGTCCCATCCACACCTCCTACGCTCTCTTTAGGAGATTCGCAAGTCTTGTCCAGATGCCATAACCGGTATCCAGATTCAGCAGTGGAACCTGTTCTCCCACAATTCTCTTGCATATATTATAGTATGCCTGTCCCGCCAGAGATTCTGCCCCCACCAGAGGTTCCCCCTGATTGGTAGAAATCACAATGTTTTCGTCATCTGGAACCGCACCTAGGATGTGAACCGCCAAAATATCCATGACATCGTCCAGAGACATCATGTCGCCTCTTTTTACCATGTCCATGCGAATGCGATTTAAAATCAAATCGATCCGAACGATTCCGTGGGACTCCAAAAGTCCTATGATACGGTCCGCGTCCCTTATTGCCGATACTTCCGGCGTTGTCACAACCAATGCCCTGTCCGCTCCGGCAATCGCATTCTGGAAGCCTCTCTCGATGCCCGCCGGACAGTCCAACAGTATGTAGTCATAATCTTCTCTCAGGTACTCCACCAGTTTGGTCATCTGCTCCGGATTCACGGCCGTCTTGTCTCTCGTCTGTGCCGACGGAAGCAGATATAGGTTTGAATATCTTTTGTCTTTTATCAGAGCCTGCTTTAAACGGCAATTGCCCTCAACCACATCCACAAGATTGTAGACAATACGGTTTTCCAAGCCCATCACAACGTCAAGATTTCTCAGACCGATATCGGTATCGATGAGAATTACCTTTTTTCCCAACATTGCAAGGCCGGTTCCTACATTGGCCGAGGTCGTCGTCTTACCGACTCCACCTTTTCCGGAGGTAACAACGATTACTTCGCTCATATAACATCCTCCTGATAAGATACTGAACCATTAAATATTGTACCCTATTTTACAAAAAATTTCCACTAAAATCTAAAAAAAGTTTAAAAATGGTTTTTTAAAGGCCTGAAGTTTGATTTCTCCGTCCTCCAGACGGGCAACCATAGGCCCGTGCCCCAACTTACGAGAACGGTCTCTGCCATGACGAATCGTGGCATCGCAGATGCGCAGCTGCATCGGCTGCATCTCCATCGCTGCGATCACCGTCTGCGGATTGCCGGAGGCTCCGGCATAGGCAGTTCCGGAGAGTTTGCCAAGCACAATCACATTGCCCTTGGCAATCACCTTCGCTCCCACATTGATATCTCCTATGACCACCACACTGGCCTCCGATTCTAAGGTTTCCCCTCCTTTTAGAGTGCCCCGATAAAACTGTCCGGTCTGTGCCGTAAGTTCCATCAGCTTCTCATTCAGAGCCTTCTCGCAGCGTTCAATGCGATTGGCATTGGTGTCAATCAGACAAAGCACATCAATGTGTGAATTTTCGGTGATGACATTTACCAGCTCGTACTCCTCTCTGGCTGAAATCTCCCGTCCCTCAAAAGTCAGAGTCATCTGCACCGAACCCCAAAATTTTGCACTCTCTCTGAATTTTCTTCCTACCGCCTCCAACAATTCCGTAAACGGAATATCCGGATTCAAAAATACAGTCATGCCGGAGCGGTTTCCCTTAATCACAACGGAATGTTTCATGCTCTCTCCCTCCCTGTACAAATCCTAATCTCCAATCACAACATTGGCAACGCTCGTTGCTCCCTGTCCCTGAATGGTTGCTAAATCTTTAAAACCAAAATAATACTCATACACACTTCTTCCCACCATAACAGCATTGGAGGAACCATAGCCATTCGGAATGTTAACTGTGACCGCAATCTCCGGATTGGAGACCGGTGCAAAGGACACAAAGAGTGCATGGTCTGGCTTGGTCTTGGACTCCTGTGCGGTACCGGTTTTTCCCGCTACCTCCACCGGAAGACCATTGAAAATGCGTCTTGCAGAGCCATTGGAAATCACTTGACGCATTCCTTGATGCACCGCTGACCAAGTGGAATCCGCAAAATCCAACTGCTGATATACTTCAGGGCTATACTCCTGCTCCACATTGCCCTTGGAATCGGTCACCCTATCAATCAGACTCAGCTCGTACACCGTTCCCTTGTTTGCAATGGCCGACACATAGCGAGCCAACTGTACATTGGCAAAGGAATGGCTGCCCTGTCCAATAGCGGAACGCTCTGGGTCTGTCGTGGAGATCTCCGGTTTGCTCTCGCTGATCTCAATGCCTGAAGTATGGTCCAGACCAAAGAGACTTGCATACTCTCGAATCTTTGCCAGACCTCTTTCCGTGGAGTAGCTGCCATTCTCCCCCAGAGAGAGGCGATGCCCTATCTCTCCAAAGACGTAGTTACAGGAATTTTCAATGCCTCCTATAATATTGAGGGCACCGTGCCGCCCCGGATAAATCCAACAGTTCATCGGTGGTGTGGCATCCGGATATTTTCCCGTACAAACGATGGTCTCTGCAAGGCTAATGACCCCCTCCTCCAGACCAGCGATGGCCATGATGGGCTTAAAGGTGGAGCCAGGAGCCTTCACCGTCTGCGTCGCATTGTTGTAGAGCGGTCTTGACAAGTCATTCAATAGGCGGCTGTAATATTCGGCATTGACTCCTCCGGAGAACTTGTTGTTGTCATAACTTGGATACGTCACCAGAGCCTTCACCTGTCCCGTGTTGACATCCGTCACCACACAACCCGCCGTGCAAGGATCTAGGGCCAACTGTGCCGGGGTCAGCTCAATGTTCCTTACTTTTTCCACCAGAAAGCTGTAGGCATAGGCAGCACCGTTGCTCTGCAAGAGAGCCACCTGATTGGCATCGTAGGGCAGCACCTCCTGTGCATAGAGAGCCAGACAAAGCTCTCTTCCTGTTACAATCTCATCGTTGACCAGATAGCGAAAAATCCGCTTGGTGAATGCCGTATCCTCCGAAAGAGAAGTCAGCACATACTCCGCTAAGGTCTCAAAAATGGAATCCGCATCCGAGTACTTGTCTGTGATATTCAGCTTGGTGCTATCCACCCAGTCTCCGGCGATACCCGCATAGAGATAGTCCCGAAGGCTGATGGACTCTGCCGTCCAAGCCCGATAGGTCTCACTGCTCTGGTCAATGTTCGCCCCTATCCAGATATCCTTTCCCGCCAAAAAAGTGATGATATATTGCATATAAGAAGCGGTCTCCTCCGAGAGAGAAGAAAGAGGAGCTGCCTGCTGTGCATAGAGCTGCGTGCGCAATTCGGCTAAAATCTGCTCCCTTCTGTTTAGGAACTTCTGATAAATCTGCCTCTCTATGTCCGAAGCGTCCTCGGCCGCCATCGCTGAGAGAGAAAGCACATTGTTGTTAATCAGCTGGTAATAGGCATCCTTGATGGGGATGGGCTTATCCGAAGGGTCTGCATAACTCTCTGGGTCAATGTCCATGTTGACCAGACGGCTCGCCACAATGCCTGCCAACTCCTGCTCCAAGATGTGATAGATTGCAATCTGGAGATTGGTATCCAAAGACAAGTACACATCTGAACCTGCCTGCGGCTCCACCCTCTCGGTAATCTCACGGATGCCTCCCATATTATCCACAAACATGGTCTGGCTCCCCTTGGTGCCGTGCAATTGCTGCTCCATCGCCGCCTCAATCCCCGCCTGCCCCACAATGTCATTCAGCTCATAATTGTAGTCGGGGTCGTTCTCCCGAAGCGTCTCTAGCTGCTCCTGATTCACCTTACCGGTGTAGCCTATGATGGGGGCAAAATAGACACTGTTGTTGTAGACACGAATGGTATCCTCCTCGATGCCCACTCCCTTCAAATCTGCCTTGTGCTCCAAGATGTCCGCTACCGCCTCGTCGCTGATCTGCGTGGCCAAAGTGGTTGTCTCGTATTTCTTGTATGCGGTCAAACCCATCGTGTAGCGGATGTTGGCTATCTTGAGGGCGGTCGCATCGTCCACTTCTAAGTTTCCGCCCTTTTCCGTCCTCAGATCGTCCACATCATAACGTTCCATGCACTTTTCAAACAACTCCCTTGCGGATAGATTGGTCGGATAGGAGATGCTGCCATCGCTGTTGACCTTATTCAAATCGTCAACGGAACGCTGCCCATAATAATCTCTAAGAAAACGCTTTCTTGCCGCCTCCGACGAACTGGTATAATACAAGGCTCCGCTCTCGTCTATGCCAATTTCTAGGGAACCCTGAATGGAAATCCCATGCTTATCTAAGATTTGCACCAGACGGTAAATCATCTGGTTTCTCTCTATGCTGTTGTACTCTCCCGTATCCTGAATGGTGACCGAATAGGCCAGCTCATTGTAAGCCAACAATTCTCCCTTTGCATCATAAATATTGCCTCTGGTGCTTTTTAGAAGAATGTCCTTCTCCGTTGTGGAGATATATTGGTCTACATACTCTTCCCCGTGCAAGATCTGCATGTCAAACAATCGGACTGCCAGAATCGAAAACATGCCGCCAAACAAAAGTACCAACACAAACAAACGGGAGGTGACAATTCTCTTGACATGTTCTTTTACGATTTCAAATACATCACTAAACAATGGTGGTATCTCTCCTTTTTTCCATCTCCTGCAGCCGTCTGCTGTACCATAAAAGCAGGCGATACAGCAACAGGGTGGCCACTAGCGTAAAAATAATCTCCGGAATCATAATTTTCATAAAATAATAGACAAAATCAATCTTTCCCCGAAAGAGGAACTGAAAAACATAGACATAGAGTCCATAGGCCAACTCGTTCAGCACACAAAGTACTAAGGGCAGGGTGATATACTCCTCATAATAATACTGGGTACAAATTCCGTTGCAATATCCCATCAAGATAAAAAGCAGCGTGTAAAAACCAATCGGTCCGCTGTAAAACAAATCCATAAACAGACCTGCCACCAGACCGTAAAACATGCCAAACTCCCTGCCTTCGATAAATCCAAACGAGAAGGTCAGAATCAACAAGAGATTGGGAGAAGCCGAGAGCACAGGAATCAGCGGAAAGAGACTGCTTTGAATCACGAAGGCTGCCACAATAAAGATAAGATGAATGACGATTTTCTTTCCGTTCATGTGCTCTCTCCTTCTGCCTCTTCCCCTTCTTCACGACTCTCCTCTATACCCTCTTCTCCCATCGTCTCTTCTGTGTCTGCTTCCTCCCCTGCTCCTATCGAGCCAGTTTCTTCCTGTCCCTTCACCTGCGTGATCACCAATACCTCCTGTAAATCGTCAAAATCCGCAGCTGGAATCAAATAACCGGACTTTGTTAGGTTGTTGGCATCAATTGTCAGCTCGGTGATGTAGCCAATCAGTATCCCCGGAAGAAAAACATCGCTGATGTTGGAGGTGACCAAGCGGTCTCCCGCTTGAATCGCATCGTCCTTTTGCACATGGTTTACCCTAAGCTTTCCTTCCTCAAACAGACGCAAATCTCCGGACACAATGCAATTTTCTCCCGTCTGCATGGACATGGCACTGACGTTACTGGAATCGTCGATGATGGAGCGTACCGTGGCATAATTGGCTCCGACATCCGTGACAATGCCCACCAGTCCAGCTCCAGAAAGCACATTCATGTTGACTTGAATGCCATCATTGGAACCCTTATTGATACGGAATACCTGAAACCAGTTTCCCGAATCCTTCGCAATGACTCTCGCTGCCACCTTATGGTACTGCAGATATTCTTGATCCAGCTCATACAGCTCCTGCAGCCGTCTTAACTCATACTGTTCCTGTCCCAGACGGTTATTTTCCTCCGTCAACAGAGCAATCTGCTCCTTTAGCTGTGCATTTTCGTCCAGTGCCTGCTTCATACGGCTCCAGTCCTGAAGCTGATGATAAACCACGGAGCCTGCTGCATTCACTCCGGACTGCAGTGGTACCAAAAGATAACCTATGGTGCTTCTGAGAGGTTCCACGGCACTGCCGTTGAGGGAGGTCAAACCTAGCATCAGACCACACAGAACGCTCAGTGCGATTAAAACATATTTGCTGTAGTTCCTATGATTCTTCATTCTTAAATAATTCCCCGTTCTTTTAAACTGACATATGCATTATCACCGATTACAACATGATCCAAAAGCGGAATCTGTAACAGTTCCCCTGCCTGCCAAATCTGCTTTGTGACCATACAGTCTTCTTTACTGGGAGTCGGGTCTCCGCTCGGATGATTGTGAACCAAAATCAGCTTGCAGGCACGGTAGCGCAGGGCTTCCAAAAAGATTTCCCTGACCGCAATCGGCGCACTGTTTACGGTTCCCTTAAACAAAAGACTTTCTTTGAGCAGTATGTGTTTGGTGTTTAAAAACATGACATGCAGCTCCTCCTGCTCCAAGTGCCGCATCTCTTCCATATAATAGTCTGCCACCGCTCTGGCATCGTGTATTTTGGAACGGCTCTCGCCCGTAGCCGCACGCTTCCAAATCCGCTTGGAGAGTTCCCCAATGCATTGAATCTGGATGGCCTTCACCCTTCCAATGCCCTTCTGCTCCAAAAGCTCCGGCAAAGTAAGGTGCAAAAGCCCCAGAACTCCCAAATCCTCCTTCATCATAAGGATGGTTTGAGAAAGCTCTAAGGCATTTTTTTCCTTCGTACCGTTTCGCAAAATCACGGCCAGAAGCTCTGCATCGCTAAGAGCTGCCGCTCCCTTCTCCAGACACTTCTCATATGGACGTTCCTGCACAGTTAGTTCCTTCATGGTCATTTTTTTCATAGGCTCTCCTAACCGTGGGACTTCTTAAAGTACCCCATTATTTTAGCATAAGTCCATCTGTCTGTATACAGGTACGAAAAATTTCTTTCTTAAATCTTTGTGAAGTTTTTCCAAAAAATGTCTTTTTAGGAAAACTGAGGCAAGGTCACCAATCCTTTTTCCACCAATCTCTGCAAGGATTTTAAGATGCCAAACTTTGCATGATACCAAGTCAGTCCTCCCTGAAAATACACGGCATAGGGCGGCTTTATGGGGGCATCTGCCGAAAGCTCAATGGAAGCTCCCTGCACAAAGGCTCCCGCTGCCATAATCACTTGTGCATCGTAGCCAGGCATATCCCAAGGTTCCGGAGTGACAAAGCTATCCACCGGTGCGGCAGCTTGAATGCCTTCGCAAAAGGCAATCACCCCCTCCGGAGTGCCAAACGTAACCGCCTGAATGATATCATGACGAGATTCGCTCCCATTTGGCACCACAGCAAAGCCCAAGCTCTCATAGATATTAGCGGCAAAAATCGCTCCCTTCAGGGCAGAAGCCACCACCGTTGGAGCAAGGAAAAGTCCCTGATAGAAGGACTGAGAGAGACCTAGGCTAGCCCCCACCTCTTTTCCAAGACCAGGAGCACTGAGACGGCAGGCCGCCCTCTCAATACAATCCCTTCTTCCCACGATGTAGCCGCCAATCGGAGCCAAACCACCTCCGGGATTTTTGATGAGGGAACCCACCATCATGTCCGCCCCGACATCCATAGGCTCTCTCTCCTCCACAAACTCGCCATAGCAGTTATCCACCATACAAATGACATCTGGCTTCACAGACTTCACAAAGCGAATCAGCTCTCCTATGCTTTCCACCGAGAAGGTAGGACGAGTCTGATATCCCTTAGAACGCTGGATAGTGACCAACTTTGTTTTTTCGTTGATGGCCTTTTTGATGTTCTCGTAATCAAAACTGCCATCCTTCAACAAATCCACCTGCCGATAGCTCACCCCATACTCCTTCAGAGAACCCACGGATTCCCGAATGCCGATGACCTCCTCCAGTGTATCATAGGGCTTTCCCACTGGGGAGAGCAGCTCATCCCCGGGGCGAAGATTGCCAGAAAGCGCCACATGCAGAGCATGTGTGCCGCTGATGAGCTGTGGACGCACCAGAGCATCCTCGGCATGAAAGACCGAAGCATAGACTGCCTCCAACGTATCCCTGCCCAAATCGTTATAGCCATAACCACTGGTTCCCGCAAAGTGAATGTCACTGACCCTATTGTCCTGCATTGCCTTCAACACCTTGAGCTGGTTGTACTCGGCAACGGCATCCACCGCCTCAAATCTCTCCTTTAACTTCTCTAAAATCGTCTCTCCAAACCGCTGCACCTCCTCACAGATGCCAAGCTCTTGGTACATGTTCTCCTGCTTCATTGTTCTCTACTCTCTTTCTCTACTCTATTTTACTTTGAAAGTCCCGCTGCCGACAGGCAGCCTAAATTCAGGGATGCCGAGTGCACCCGACAGACTTTCATGGTGAGGTGGTGCATCAAAGTTTACTCTGAAAGTCCCAACTCTTTCTCACAGTCTCCAAGGATATACTCCAGCACCCTCTCTTGGTCGTAGCCAAACTCCCAAAGATTGAGCCAACGCACCTCTCTCTCCCTCTTAAACCAAGTGAGCTGCCTTTTGGCAAAGTGTCTGGTATCCCTCTTTAAGATTCGCACCGCTTCCTCCAGACTGCACTCTCCGCTGAGGTAATCCAAAATTTCCTTATAGCCTAAGCCCTGCATGGATACCATGTCTCGATGCAGCCCCTGCTCATATAGATGTCTCACTTCTTCCAGAAGCCCCTCTTTTAGCATCTGCTCCACCCGAGCATCAATTCTCTCATACAGAGCCGCTCTCTCATCGTTTAATACATAGTATAAGAAAGCATAAGGCGATTCCTTCTTTCTCTCCTCCTCGTTGTGAAGGGAGATTTTCTTTCCGGTCAGGCGGTAAAATTCCAATGCCCGAATCACTCGCTTGCAGTTGTTGGCATGAATCGCAGCGGCGGACTCAGCATCCACCTTGGCAAGCTCGGCATGAAGGTAGGCCGCTCCTCTCTCCTTTGCCAGAGCCTCCAGCTCCCTGCGTATCTCTCCATTCCCTCCCTCACTCTCGCAAAAATCAATGTCATAGAGCAGGGCTTGAATGTAAAAGCCGGTACCTCCTACCACAATGGGCACTTTTCCTCTCTCCCTAATGTCTCTTAGGCTCTCCTTGGCAAGCTGCTGAAAACGAGCCACATCAAAACTCTCCGTCGGCTCCAAAATGTCAATCAGGTGATGTCTCACCCCCTGCATCTCTTCCGTCGTGACCTTTGCAGAGCCAATGTCCATATGGCGGTAGACCTGCATGGAATCCGCACTAATAATCTCCGCATCCAAGGCCTTTGCCAGCCGAATCGAGAGTTTGGTCTTTCCCACAGCGGTTGGACCTGTCAAAATAATCAGGGGATTCTTTTTTGCTTTTTGCTCTATCCTCTCTGTCATCGTATTCCATCCTCTTTCTGTCTGCTTTCTCTCTGTCGCTGCCGCTACCTATATGATACGTTTGAACTTCTTTTCCAACTCGTACTTACTCATGGAAAGGATGGTCGGTCTCCCGTGAGGGCAGGCATAGGGATTTTCCAATTCCATCAACTCATCGATCAGAGCTTCTGCCTCCTGCTCACTCAGCCTGTGATTGCCCTTCACTGCCGCCTTGCAGGAGAGAGAAGCCACCCGCTCTAAGACCAGATTCTGCCCCAAACCACCTATCATCTCCAAGAGCAGCTCCTTCTTTGCGATGGAAAAAAGATTGTCCGGAACCGCCGACACCGCATATTCGTTATCGCCAAAGGGAGCAATCTCAAAGCCTATGCTCTCCAGCTCCTTCTGGTTGTTCTCCAACATCACCTGTTCCTGCGGACTCAGTGTCAAAATGATGGGCGGCGAAATTTGCTGGCTGGTATAGTCCCGACTCTTTAAGGAGTGCATCGTTCTCTCGTACAACACCTTCTCATGTGCCGCATGTTGGTCAATGATATAGAGATTGTCATGGTACTCCAGCAGCCAGTAGGTACCAAACAGCTGTCCTATGATTCGATGCTCCCCCCTTGCTGGCTTGGAAAGCAATTTATCCTCAAACAACGTTTGTTGCACCGCCGACACAGGAGAAGGCGGTGTCTCTGCTTCCGTCCCAGAGGTCGTCTTAGGCAGTGGCGAATAGGAGGCACTCTCCTCCTTTGCCAAAAAAGGTTCTACCTGTTTCTGCTTTTTTTGGCTGTCCGCAATCCTCTGCTCCAGCTCCTCCAGTTTTTCCATCTCTCTCTCAGAAATTGCCTTCTTGTAATCCCACTTTTCCCAGACATCCTTCTCTCTCTCCGGAGGCAGGCGTTTGGGAAGCTCCGATTGCTGCTGCCTCTGTGTCTCAAAGGGTTCCGGTGGCCGCACCTGCTCCGTCTTTGGGGACATCTCTTTGACTTCCTTTGCTTTTTCCGTCTTTTCCGTCACAAGCTGCACTTTGGGAATCAGTTCCTTCTCGGCAATCGCAGCTGTCACCGCCTTGCACACACTCTGGTAAATCAACTCTCCGTTTCCAAAACGCACATCCATCTTGGTGGGATGGACATTGACATCCAAAAAAGTAGGGTCAGCCGTAATCTGCAACACCACAAAGGGATACATATGCTGCATCATATAGGGCTTATAGGCCTCCTCTATGGCCTTACATAGAATGCTGCTCTTGATATAACGCCCATTGATGAAAGAATGCTCCATATTGCGGTTTCCTCTGGCTAAGGTCGGTTTTCCAGCAAAGCCCTCCACCCGAATCATTCCATCAGGAGACTCATAGAAGACCGGCAGGATATTGGCGGCCGTCTCCCTCCCATACAGCGTATAAATCAAATCTTTCAGATTATGATTTCCGGAGGTGTAAATCTTATTCTGGTTATTTTGAATCAGGCGAATGGAGACTTCCGGATGAGACAGGGCAATCTTTTGCACCAAATCTGCCACATAAGCTGCCTCTGTCTGATTGGACTTTAGGAATTTCTTTCGTACCGGTGTATTAAAAAAGAGATTTCTCACCACAAAGGTTGTCCCCTCTGGTGCTCCTACCTCCTCCAAGCCCTTTTCCTGTCCTCCCTCTATCCGATAGCGAACTCCCAAAAGGCTGCCCGCGGTCTTGCTGATGCACTCCACCTGTGCAATGGAAGCAATGCTGGATAAGGCCTCCCCACGAAAGCCCAAGGAGAGCACGCTGCTTAAATCCTCTGCGGTCTGGATCTTGCTGGTCGCATGACGGCAAAAGGCAAGACGGATCTCATCCTTCTCCACACCACTGCCATTGTCCGTCACACGAATCAGCGTCGTTCCTCCATCCCGAATCTCCACAGTCACCACACTGGCCTTCGCATCAATCGCATTCTCCAACAATTCCTTCACCACGGAAGCCGGACGCTCCACCACTTCCCCAGCGGCAATCTGGTCTATGGTATTCTGGTCTAACACTGCAATTTTTGCCATCTTCTCTCCTCCTTTGTGCCTCTGCCCCTCTCTTCGTTAGTTCTCGCAGTCCTTCCAGCGGTTTTTCAGGGTAGTCTGTAAGCGATACAGGGTGTTTAGGGCATCGATAGCGGTCATGGAATCCAACTTCATCTCGCTGATTTCCTTTATGATATCGTCCTCCTTCACCGTCTCAAACAGCGTCATCTGCTGCAAATCCACCTCATCCGGCTTGGGCACGGACTGGTGCTTTGTCGGGGTCACCGCCCTCGCAATCTCCTTGGCACGCAGCGTGATGTCCGCATCGCTCAATTCCTGCACCAATTCCTTGGCACGGTGTATCACGCTGTCTGGCACCCCTGCAAGTCTCGCCACCTGAATGCCATAGCTCTTATCCGCACCGCCCTTTATGATTTTTCGCAAGAACACAATGTCCTCGCCCTGCTCCTTCACGGCGATGCAGTAATTGTTGACTCCACCAATGCAGCCCTCCAGCTCCGTCAGCTCATGGTAGTGGGTGGCAAAGAGAGTCTTCGCCCCCAACGTTCTCGTGTTGCTGATGTGCTCTAACACCGCCCAAGCAATCGCCATACCGTCAAAGGTACTGGTGCCTCTTCCTATCTCATCCAAAATCAACAGGCTATTTTTGGTGGCATTTCGCAGAATATTAGCCACCTCTGTCATCTCCACCATAAAGGTACTCTGACCAGAAGCCAAATCGTCCGACGCTCCCACACGGGTAAAAATACGGTCACAAATGCCAATGTTTGCCGCATCCGCCGGAACGAAGCTTCCAATCTGTGCCATCAGCACAATCAAAGCAGTCTGGCGCATATAGGTGGATTTTCCTGCCATATTGGGACCAGTAATAATGGAAATGCGATTTTTATGGTTGTCCAACAGCGTATCGTTGGAGACAAAGAGACTGTCCTTGCTCATCAGCTCCACCACCGGATGACGGCCTCCCTTGATGGAAATCACACCTCTCTCATTGATTTCCGGTCTCACATACTGGTTGCGAAGAGCCACTGCTGACAGGGAAGCGAACACATCCAACTGTGCGATTGCCTTTGCTGTCTTCTGGATTCTAAGCACCTCAGCTGCCACCTTATCCCGAATCTCACAAAACAGTTCATATTCCAAAGCATATAACTTATCCTCGGCTCCCAGAATCATCTCTTCCAGATTTTTTAACTCCTCCGTCATGTAACGTTCGGAATTGGTAAGAGTCTGTTTGCGGATAAAATAGTCCGGAACCATATCTCGAAAGGAATTCGTCACATCAAAATAATAGCCAAATACCCGATTGTACTTGATTTTCAGGTTTTTGATGCCTGTCTTCTCCCTCTCCTTCGCCTCCAACTCCGCCAACCAAGTTTTTCCCTCCGTCTTCGCATGACGCAGCTGGTCTGCTTCCTTAGAGAAGCCTTCTCGAATGATGCCACCATCCCGCACGGAAACCGGAGGTTCCTCCTCAATTGCCTGCTCCAAAAGGCTGTAGATATCCTCCAGCACATCCAAATTTTCCATGATTTCTCGCAGCAGACTGCCAGAAAACTCCGTCAAAAGCTGCTTGATGTAGGGAAGCATCTTCAACGAACTACGAAAGGCCGTCAAGTCTCTGGGATTCGCTGTCTTATAGCTGATGCGGCCAATCAATCTCTCTAGGTCATAGATGGGATTTAAATATTCACAGATTTCCTCTCTGGAAATGTAATGGGCATTCAACTCCTCCACCGCTTCCTGTCTGCGGATAATTTCTGCCTTTTTTAGGAGGGGCTGCTCCAGATAACTGCGCAGCAATCTCGCCCCCATTGCTGTCTTGGTTCTATCCAAAACCCACAAAAGAGACCCTCTTTTTTGTTTCTCTCTGAGCGTCTCTAACAATTCCAAATTGCGTCTTGTGGAGGAATCCAACACCATGAATTCTCCCACCGAATAAAGTTGCAGCCTTGTGATATGTTCCAGACGGCTCTTCTGGGTCTCGTACATATAGAGGAGTACGGCTCCCGCTGCTACCATACCCGTGCTGTAGTCGGTGATGCCCAGTCCGGAGAGCTGTTCCACGCGAAAATGCTTTTTTAGGATATTTTCGCAGGTATCATCAGAAAAGAACCGATTATCCTGAGAAGAAATCACAAATCCCAGACGGTTCTTTAAGTCTTCGAGGTCCACCCCCGACATATAAAAGGCTTCGTTGCATAAAATTTCGGAGGGGCTGAATTTATTGATTTCATCGAACAATTCCCTCTCTGTTTTGACCTCCGTCATCAAAAATTCACCTGTGCTGACATCGGCGGCGGCAATCCCAAAGGTCCCGCTCAGATACACGATGCCCATCAAATAATTGTTCTTTTCATCGTCCAACATCTGCTCACTGGTGACGGTTCCGGGGGTTACCACCCGAATCACCTCTCTTTTCACAAGCCCCTTTGCCTTTTTGGGATCCTCCATCTGCTCCGCAATGGCAACTTTGTATCCTTTTTGTATCAGACGGGCAAGATAACTCTCCACAGAATGGTAGGGAACGCCACACATCGGTGCTCTCTCCTCCAGTCCGCACTCTTTTCCAGTGAGCGTAATCTCCAGCTCTCTGGACACCGTCTTCGCATCCTCAAAAAACATCTCATAAAAATCTCCCAGACGGTAAAACAAAATACAGTCTGGATACTGTTTTTTGGTTTCCATATATTGTGTCATCATTGGTGATAATTGTGCCACGTTTCTGCCTCACTTTACCCTATGTTTTTGTATACTTGTTTTGCTCTCTCCAATCACCTGCCTCTTTTTGGCAGGTAATGGGCTGCACAAAAAGAATGCTCTCTCTGCACAGCCCCTCATTGAAACATTTTTCGACGTTTAGCCCTTACTGAAACGCTGGGTCGGTCGGATCGTAAGTGGTTGCTTCGTTGACGGAAACCACCACCGGAATGTGGAAAGGTCCTGGATTCTCAGCATCCTCATACACCACAACTTCGGTTCCCAATTTACATCTGTCATAAATCCACTTTGCTTCCTCCGTCACCACACGCACACAGCCCAGAGAACGGGTCTGTCCCATCAGGTTATAGGCGCCAATGATGATGTCCTTGTTATTGGCGGTGTTATAAGTAGGAGAATGAATCAAAAATCCATCCACAATTCGAGTCGCATACTGGGTGTAAGTTCCATTTACCATCAGTCTCCAGCGATATTTCTCCGGAGTCTTGAAGCTTCCAAGAGGGGTATCGTCTCCCACAGAAGTGCGGCAGGACTTGACCGGAATGGTAAAGTTGCCATTTTCATCCTTCGCATAGATGGTCATACAATTTAAGGTCTTATTCACCCGAATCTGGTAGGCACTCTGTTTTCCTAAGATATCATCCACATTTTCCACCAACTGTCCATCCGCCGCAAAGTAGTAACGCAGTCCATCAATGGCTCTCCAGCCTGTCACAGCTGTTCCATCCACAAAATACCACTTTTTGTAGTCTTGGTCAACCCAGCCGCTGTAAGGACTTCCATCCTCATTGACACAGGTTGTGCCTCCCTCCGCAATCTGCAGACGACCACTGTAAGAATTAAGCAAACGATACTGGCTGCTACCAGGGGCTTCACTTCCCTTTGGAAGCACTCGCACATCTAAGGAGATAATATGTTCCCGAATGTCCATCGCTCCGGCTAACTCTCCATTCTTTGCCCAGCCCAAAGGACCGTAGCCCGACACAGTAGCCTGATACCATACGTCATAATTGTTTGCCATGTCTCCGGTCAGCTGAATCTCCACTGCCTCCACATAGGTACTGTCCTCCGTTCCTCCGGAAGGAAGCCCATTTAAAGTGTAGGGCAAATATAGGCCCTTATTTTCATAGGTTACA
>JAUNGR010000144.1 GCA_030524485.1 bacterium
ACTCCTCCCACCGCCTAAAGGCAATGGGTTTCCGTGCTAAAAATTTTTATGAAGGAATAGAGGCAGAGGCGGTTCCTTGGGCAATGATTCGTTTGGCGATGATGAGTACAGGAAATCTCTGTATCATACCGATGCAGGATTATCTGGGTTTAGGAGATGAGGCGAGAATGAACCATCCATCCACACTGGGAGGGAACTGGACATGGAGATTGCAAAAGGGACAGTTCACAGCAGCACTTATAAAACGCATAAGGGGATTGACCAGCATCAGTGCTAGACTGAGAGAAGAGTAAATGGGTGTTTCAATCAAAACCTAGAGAAAAGAAGGGGGAACAAAGAGAAAGGACTTGTAACAAAATGAGATTTGTCTATGGAAAACAGGATTGGAGAACGAGGGAGAGAGGACAGGAAAACTGCTATCTGCTGACCAATGGGTTGGGAGGTTTTTCTTCCTCAACCATCATAGGTTCTGCCTCAAGAAATGACCACAGTTTTTTGATGGCTGCCGTGAAGGCTCCCAATCACCGCTATCAGATGATACACTGTCTTAAAGAGACACTTAGGATAGGGGAAAATATGGTCACACTTTCTTCTCAGGAGTATGTGGAGAAGAGCAAAAATGAGGACGGATATCTCTATTTAGATAGTTTTTCCTTTGAAGATTATCCTAGGTGGGAGTTTCGGTTAAAAGGTGTGGAAGTGTGCAAGAGTATTGTCATGAAGCAGGGAAGCAATCTGACGGCAGTGCTTTATCAAATCAGCAACCGAAGCGGGCAGACTGCCCACTTGCAAATCACTCCTCAGTTACAGTTTGTGCCTAAAGGAAGGACTCTGGAGCGGGAGCAGGTATTTGAGATGGATGAGGAAAGCATTCGTTCTAATGGACAAACCCTGTACTATCGCACAAACGGAAAGGTAGAGACAGGTTTTACAGAATTTTGCGAACAGCTTTACTATGCCTACGATGCTTGCGATGGAAGACATTCTGAGGGAAATACCTATGCAAACCACAGGGTTTCTATTGAGATGGAAGCCCACAGCGAGGCAGAGCTTGAGCTAGTTTATAGCATGGAACCTATCACCACACACGCCAAGGAACTTTTGGAGGAAGAGGTTCAATATCGAAAAGACTTGGTGAAGGTGGCTGGACTTTCTCATCCCCTCGCAGAGGTTCTGGTGAAGGCAGCGAACCAATTTGTGGCAAGAAGAGACTCTACTGGCGGAAAAACTATTCTTGCGGGTTTTCCATTTTTTGAGGACTGGGGAAGAGACACCATGATTGCTATGGCTGGTTGCTGTATCAGCACAGGGCAAACGGAGACAGCTGCCAGCATCCTGCGGATCTTTGCCTCTTATTGTAAAGATGGACTTATGCCCAATTTGTTTCCAGAAGGGGAGAATCAACCAGCATATAATACAGTAGATGCCTCATTGTTGTTCATCTATGCAGTATATCTATATTATAAAAAAACAGGCGATGGTACGTTGCTGGAAGAGTTGTGGCCTGTCATGGCGGATATCATAAAATGCTATCAAAAGGGAACGCACTATGGCATACATATGGATGAAGATGGACTTTTGATGGCTGGAGAGGGGCTGGACCAAGTGACTTGGATGGATGTCCGTGTGGGAGAGAGACTTCCAACACCGAGGCATGGGAAGCCTGTGGAAATCAATGCCTACTGGTACAATGCTCTGTGTATTATGGAAGAACTTGGTGCAGTTGTGGGAGAGACTACTAACCTTGCAGCCTTGGCGAAAAAGGTAAAGCAAAATTTTACGAAGAAGTTTTGGAATGAGAAGAAGGGCTGTCTGCGGGATGTGCTATGTGGCACAAAGGCAGAAGAGCAGATTCGCTGTAATCAGATTTGGGCAGTCTCCCTGCCCTTCTCGCTGTTGGACCCTGAGAAGGAAAGGCAGATTGTAGATTTAGTGTTTGAAAAACTGTATACACCATATGGACTGCGTACCCTAGAGATGGAGGACGAGGAATTTAGGGGAAGCTATGGTGGGGAGGCACTCTGCAGAGATTTGGCCTATCATCAGGGAACGGTGTGGGTATTTCCACTGGGAGCTTACTATCAAGCTTATCTCAAGGTATACGGGAAACATGCACAAAGCAGAGTCATCTTAATCAGACAGTTAGAAGCGATGGAAAGTGCATTGAGAGAGGGCTGTGTTGGACAGCTGCCAGAGATCTATGATGGAAAAACTCCCACAGCCTCCAGAGGCTGTTTTGCTCAAGCATGGAGCGTGGGAGAAATCTTAAGAGTATTTGAGGAAATATAGTATGAGATGCTAGTTTCTATTTCTTTTTGCTAATGCAATGGCCTCATGGATGTTCTCAGCAAGGTTTTCTCTGCCAATGAAATCGGCGAAACCTGACTTCTCAAGCACATGCATCGGCTGCTCGTTGACATGAGATAGAATCATGCGGATGCCGTTCTTTCGGCACAACGAAAGCAGGCTGCGTAAGGTGTTGAGGGCTGTGATGTCCATGGCTGGAACCGCCCGCATACGCAAAATCAGCACGGTTTTATCGGAGGAAAATTGCATATTTGCAAGCTTATCAGCAGCACCAAAAAATAGGGGGCCAGTCAATTCAAAGACCATAATGTGGTCAGGCACCTGCATGAGATTGGTGCTGCTTTTTGGATTTTCGCCTTTGTCAAGATATTCCCACTCCTCCACAGTTGTTACGCTGGACATGCGGCTCATAAAGAGCAGGCAGGCAAGTCCCATACCAACACCGATAGCAAGTACCAAATCAAATACGACGGTTAATACCAGAGTCAGTGCCATGACGGCAATGTCACTTTTGGGTGATTCCCTGCAGATTTGAACAATGGTGCGCCAGCCGGACATGTTGTAGGCAACCATAAAAAGGATTGCGGCGATGCAGGGCATGGGAATCCATGCTGCATAGGGCATGAGCAACACAAGAATCAACAAAAGGACAAGTGCATGTACCATGCCAGCGATAGGGCTTCGTCCTCCATTTTTGATATTGGCTGCCGTTCGGGCTATGGCACCTGTGGCAGGAATGCCTCCAAAGAGAGCGGAGCCGAGATTGCCTACGCCTTGTGCGATAAGTTCCATATTAGAGTTGTGTTTTGCACCAATCATGGAGTCAGCCACAACGCAGGAAAGCAGAGACTCTATGGCTGCAAGCACAGCTATTGTGAAAGCATCGGGAAGGATGGCGGATATGGATGCGTAGCTGATGCTTGGCATAGTGAAGGACGGCAGTGCAGAGGAGATGGTATAAAGGTCTCCAATGGTATTGACCTTCAAGTTCAGCAGTTTGACCAGTGCTGAAGTTACTATGACAGCAACGAGAGAGGGCGGAATGACAGCATTGATCTTCGGAAATACAATAAGAAGAAACAGTGCCAGAAGCCCAATCAGAAGAGCCATGGGATTCAGTGTCAAGAAGGACTCGCATACGGCGGCTAGCTTCTCCATAGTCTCAACCGGTGAATTCGTAAAGGTTAAACCGAGGAAATCCTTGATTTGTCCAATAATGATGGTGACAGCGATTCCAGCTGTGAAACCAGCCGTGATAGTAAAAGGAATGAAACGGATTAGACTGCCCATTTTTAGCACACCCATGATAATCAAAAAGATTCCTGCCATCACAGTAGCTAGAACGAGACCATTGATTCCATTTTTGGCAACAATACCTGCAACGATGGATGCGAAGGCAGCGGTGGGACCTGCAATCTGTACTTGAGAACCGCCTAGGGCGGAAATCAGAAAACCAGCAATGATAGCTGTGTAGAGTCCCTGCTCTGGTGTAACGCCAGAAGCAAGTGCCAGTGCGATAGAAAGTGGAAGTGCGATAATCGCAACAATGATGCCGGAAATGACATCTTTTGCAAGCTGTTCTTTGGAATAGCTTCTCATCGAGAGAAACAGCTGCGGAACAAAGTAACTCATAAAACCCTCCTATTGAATGGATACAGACAGATATTTTTTTGTGTGTCTGACTCAGTTTGTAGTATAATCATGTAGCAAGGCATTTTCAAGAGTGAAGCGAGGAATTCTTTGTATCTATTTCCATACAAGGGAACTGCGATAAAGCCGTCTATGCCTGTTCACTTCACGTATTTTAAGATTTTTGGGAATGGATGATGATTGACAAAAAAAGGCCGCTTCGATATAGTTTAGAGAAGAGGTGACAGGTATGGATTTAAGAGTTTTGAAGTATTTTTTGGCGGTGGCCCGTGAAGAAAATATTACAAGAGCGGCGGAAAGCGTACATATTACGCAGCCTTCTCTTTCCAGACAGATGCAGCAGCTGGAAGAGGAGCTTCATACGACGCTGTTTCACAGGGGAAAGCATAGGATTGCTTTGACGGAGGATGGACTTTTGCTGCACCGACGTGCTCAGGAGCTGGTGACACTTGCAGAAAAAACAGAAGCAGAATTTTTGAACAAAAAGAAAACACTGATAGGAAGAATTGCGATCGGAAGCGGGGAATTTAAAAATTCCCGTTTCCTGTTTGATGTTGTAGCGGCCTTTCGCAGAGAGCATCCTCAGGTATATTTGGATATCTACAGCGGAAATTCTGATAATATCAAGGAGCAGATTGAAAATGGTCTGTTAGATCTTGGCTTATTGCTGGAGCCGGTAGAGGTAAGCCGCTATGAGTTCCTGCGTCTGCCGGAACAGGAGGAGTGGACGGCACTGGTTGATGAACGGACAGAATTAGCGAAGAAAGAACGGCTTACGCCGAAAGATCTGGCAGATATGCCTTTGTTTTTGACTACGAGAACCATGGTTCAAAAGGAGCTAATGAGCTGGTTTGGAAGCTATGCCGACAAGCTGAATATCATTGCTACCGGAAATCTGAATTATAATCTGGTGATTATGGCACGGAGCGAGAATGGGGTCTGTATGAATCTAAAAAGAGATTGTCACTATGAGGGGATGCGGGAAATCCCCTTGTATCCTCCTTTGAAATCGGGGAATCTTTTGGTGTGGAAAAAAGCACAGGTGTATCCCGCAGCTGTGACAGAGTTTATTAAATTTTTCCGCCAGTATGTGCAAAAGGTTCAGGAGCTACAGAACAGTGCAAATGTGAAGGAGAGCATAGGTAATGCAACACCTAGAGACTTTGCTGATGTGCGATAAAGAAGTAATAGAAGTGTAAAAAATTTTGCCGTTCCTA
>JAUNGR010000145.1 GCA_030524485.1 bacterium
TTATCCACAAAAAAAAGCTCTTAAAAAGAGACAAAAAAAGAAAAAACACTATATTTTGTGAATTGTAGTGAACAATTCACAAAATATGCCATCTCGGCTGCCCTGCAACTTTTTGGGAAAGTGTTTCGTCTATTGGATAGAAGGACAGAGAGGAGGCGATGGCTCATATGGAAAAGAGAACAGAGATTGAGCTGGAGACGGAGAAGGTATTGATGGAGCACTATGATAGCTACTACCGTTTGGCTTATAGCTATATGAAAAATAAGGAAGATGCACTGGATGTGGTTCAGGAAAGTGCCTACAAAGCGATGAGGGACTGCAACAGCGTCCGAGAGTCGGCTTTTTTGAAAACATGGATGTATCGAATTGTGGTGAACACAGCCTTGGATTTTTTGAGAAAGAAAAAACATGAGGAAGTGGTGGAGACACTGCCGGAGGATGGCAGGGAGGATGTCTATGAGGACTGGGATTTACAGATGGTTTTGAATCGGCTTGGAGAGAAGGAAAAAAGCATCATTGTGCTGCGTTACTTTGAGGAGGAAAAATTGGAGGACATTGCCAAGATTTTGGGAGAGAATTTAAGCACCGTGAAAGCGAGGTTGTATCGGACACTGAAAAAGCTGCGGATAGAATTGGAAACGGAATCTTTGCATGAGAGGGGGAATATGGCATGACACAGAACAGAGAGAAAAGGATGGATAAACTGGAAGAGTGGAAGAAGGAGTATCAAAGTATGACAGTGCCGAAGGAGGTCAAGGATAGAATACGGATGGGAATTGCAAAAGCACAGGAGGAAAAGCAGTCTGAAGAAAAGAAAGCAAAAGAAAAGCAGCCAGAAGCGAAAGCGTTTGCAGAAAAGAGCTATCAGAATAGAGAGAACAGAGACTATGGAAAGAAACAGAGAGGAGTGGTATTTATGATGAAAAGAGTGGGAATGGGTGCAGCGGCAGCCATGATTGCCATTGTGGTGTTGGCAAATAGCAGTGCCTCCGTTGCCCTTGCGATGGGACGGATTCCTGTGTTGGGAAGCATTGCAAGAGTTGTGACCTTTCGGGATTACACGGATAAGAGCAATCATTTTGAGGCAGATATTTCCATTCCGAAGTTGGAAGGGGAAAATGGAAGCGAGGTGGAGGCAAACAAAAGCATAGAGGAGTATGCCAACCAGTTGATTGCACAGTACGAGGCCGATTTGCAGGCAAGTTCTGGTGAGGGAAATTATTCCTTGACTTCTTCCTACGATGTGGCCTTTGAGAATGAAAAGTATGTCTGCATCCGCATTCACAGCACGATGGTGATGGCCTCTGGCACAGAATTTGTGAAGGTATTTACGGTGGATAAGGAGACAGGAAAAACGGTATCCCTTGCGGAGCTTGTGAAAAATCAGCCCGAATTGTTGGAAAAAATCAGTGACAACATCAAGGAGCAGATGGAAGAACAGATGGCAGCGGACGATAGCGTCACCTATTTCTATCATTCGGAAGTGCCGGAGTTGGATTTTCAGGGACTGAGTGGGGAGGAAAGCTACTATTTTAATGCGGATGGAGAGTTGGTGATTTCCTTTGACGAGTATGAGGTGGCACCTGGCTATATGGGAGCGGTCAGCTTCACGATTCCCAAGGAAGTAACGGGAGAACTCTCGAAATAAAGCTTTCAGAAAGCTTTCTGCTCCATTCCCATGGCAGCATTGACTTTTTTTGGTAGATTCTTTATACTAGAGATACATTCGGTGGTGCACAGCATTCTTTGTCAGGCAAAGCGTGATGTGTGCCACTCGTAGGTAAGAGCAAACAGGACAACAGGACACGGCAGCGAGAGGCCGTGAAAGGAGCAGAGTAAGAGATGGAAAAAAGAAAATTTGAGAAATTACAGGCAGAGACCTCTTTGTTGGGTTTTGGCTGTATGCGGTTTCCGCTGACCGCTGAGGGAAAAATCGATGAGGCAGAGGCCGAGAAGATGTTGGATTTGGCCATTGCCTCCGGTGTCAACTATATTGACACAGCTTATCCCTATCACAATGGGGACAGCGAGCCTTTTGTGGGACGGGTTTTGGACAAGTATGACAGAAGTTCCTATTATCTTGCCACCAAGCTTCCGGTTTGGAAGGTGGAGACAACAGAGGATGCAAAACAAATTTTTGAGGAGCAGTTGGAGCGTTTACATAAAGAATATGTGGACTTCTACCTGCTTCATGCTCTGAATAAGGAGCGTTGGGAGACGGTAAAGCGTCTGAAGTTGCTTCCTTATCTGGAGGAGATGAAGAGAGAGGGTAAAATTCGTTACATTGGCTTTTCTTTCCATGACGAATATGAGGTTTTCGAGGAGATTCTCAACGCTTATGACTGGGATTTCTGCCAGATTCAGTTTAATTACATGGATACCGAGGAGCAGGCGGGGCTGAAGGGCTATGAGCTTGCACAGAAGAAGGGCATCCCTATGGTGATTATGGAGCCGGTGAAGGGCGGTATGTTGGCGGCACTTCCAGATGAAATTGCCGCAAACCTTAAGGCTGTGAGACCAAACGACAGCATTCCGGCTTGGGCCTTGCGTTTTGTGGGTACCTACCCCAATGTAAAGGTGATTTTGAGTGGTATGTCGGATATGCAGCAGGTGAAGGACAATCTGAAGACCTTCATGAACTTTGAACCCTTAAACGAGCAGGAGAAGGTGTTGATTGCTGAGACGGCGGAGGCTCTGCGTGCTCGTGTTCAAAATGGCTGTACCGCTTGTCGTTATTGTATGCCTTGTCCGGCAGGTGTGGACATTCCGAGAAACTTCCGTATCTGGAATGAATATCATGTTTACCAGAACAAGGAGAGAGCAAGAAAAAGCTACTTCCAGGATTTCGAGGAGAGTGCTTGGGCAAAGAATTGCGTCCGCTGTGGAAAGTGCGAGACCGTCTGTCCGCAGCATCTGTCCATCCGCAAGGACCTCGCAAGGGTGACGGCAGATATGGAGACGCTGCGCTGACACGCAGAAAGCCGATGGCAGTATCTGGCAGCGGGACTTTCAGAGAACACATTGACGATGGCAGTGGGAAGGTTTGGAGGAAGAAACAATGCTCATTATTAAAAACGGCAGAGTGCTTGACCCGACAGATGGATTTGATGGAATTGCTGATGTCTGGGTGGAAGAGGGAAAAATCATAAAAAGAAGCGGCAATGCTGGGATGGAGGAAGTTCCCGCAGATGCACAGGTGATTGATGCCACCGGAATGGTGGTAGCACCCGGCTTAGTGGATGTCCATGTGCATTTCAGGGACCCCGGTCTGACTTACAAAGAGGATATTTTGACTGGGGCAGCTGCGGCGGCAAAAGGCGGTTTCACGAGGGTGGTCTGCATGGCGAACACCAAGCCAACGGTGGACTCGGTGGAGACGCTGCGTTATGTTTTAGAAAAGGGCGAACAGACTGGCATTCACGTGATGCAGGCAGCCGCCGTCACAAAGGGCTTGGCTGGAAAAGAATTGGTGGATATGGAGGCTTTGAAGGCGGCTGGTGCAGTCGGATTTACCGATGACGGCATTCCGATTCTGGATGCGAAGATGCTCTTTTGTGCGATGCAGGAGGCAAAGCGGCTGGAAGTGCCTATCAGCCTTCATGAGGAAGATGCCCGCCTAATCACAAACAACGGTGTGAACCAAGGGGAGGCAGCCAAGCAGCTGGGTATTGTAGGCTCTCCCTCTCTTGCGGAGGAGTCCATCGTAGCGAGAGACTGTATGATTGCTTTGCGAACCGGTGCGAGGGTCAATATTCAGCACATTAGCTCGGCTCTCTCGGTGGAGATTGTGCGTTTTGCAAAGTCCTTGGGGGCGGATGTGTGGGCGGAGGTGACTCCTCATCATCTGACGCTGACGGATGAGGCCATTTTGCGTTACGGCACGATGGCAAAGATGAATCCGCCTCTGCGCACGGAGGCAGACCGAGAGGCCTTGGTTGCGGCTCTGGTGGACGGAACCATTGATATGGTAGCAACCGACCATGCACCGCACAGCACAGAGGAGAAGGCAGGAAATCTGGCAGAGGCACCGGTGGCACCGAGTGGAATTACAGGCTTGGAGACGGCTCTGGGACTCTGTGTGACGCATCTGGTAAGAAACAAAAAGATGACGCTGCTGCAGTTGATGGAAAAGATGAGCAAGAAACCAGCGGAGCTGTATCACTTCCCTTATGAGGGCATTCGTGAGGGAGCGGCAGCGGACTTGGTAGTCTTTGCACCTGAGGAAGCTTGGGTGGTGAAGGAGTTTGCTTCCAAGGCTTCCAATACGCCTTTTATCGGGGAAACTCTGTATGGAAAGGTGCACTATACCATCTGTGATGGTAAGATTGTGTACCAAGCATAGAACGGAAGGAATGGGGCGATGAGACAGGCCAAAAAACATTATTCGGTGCTGTTTTTTGATTTGGATGGCACACTGTTGGACTTTGATGCGTCTGAGAGGGAGGCTCTGCTTCGCCTCTGCAAAGAGCGGGGAATCGAGGCTTCCGAGGCTCAGATTCGCCTCTATCATGCGATTAACGATGCTCTCTGGAAGCAGTTGGAGAAGGGAGAAATCGGACGCAAGGAACTTCAACAGCTGCGTTTTGTGAAGTTTTTTGAGGAAATTCACTGTGCGGACAGGACAGATGGCAGGGAAAATGAGCTTTATAAGCACTACCTTTCCCAGTCTGCCTATCCGCTGCCCTATGCAGAGGAGATATTAGGACAACTTTCCTTGCAATACCAGCTGTATTTGGTGAGCAATGGCAATACCAGCGTCCAGAATGGAAGGTTGGATGTCTGCGGTTTTCGTAAATATTTTCAGGGGATTTTTCTCTCGGAGGATATCGGTTATGCGAAGCCAGATGCTCGTTTCTTTGATGCCTGTTTGGCACAGATGCCAAAGACGGAGAAAGGCGAGATTCTGTTGATAGGAGATTCGCTCTCCTCTGACATGGCAGGCGGAAGAAATGCCCAAATCGATACCTGTTGGTATCATCCAAATCCAGAGGATGGGCAGAGAGCGGAGTTTGCGTTGACCTATCAGATTCAAACGTTGCCAGAACTCTTAGAACTCTTGCGGTTTTAGAGTGCCTGAAACGTTAGAAGTTAGAAATATTAGAAGTT
>JAUNGR010000146.1 GCA_030524485.1 bacterium
TTGGATGCGAGCATCCAGTCTGCCCAGTCGCTTGACAACACTTTCAGAGTAAAAATTGCAGAATAGGACAAATTTTGTCAAAATCCCCTTGCAGGAAGCGAAACTTTCGTATACAATGAAAAAAACATACGAATACTGACTTATCAGGAGGAAGAGAACGTGAAATGTCCATTTTGCAATGAGCAGGATACCAAGGTGATCGATTCCCGACCGGCGGATGACAACAGTTCCATTCGGCGTAGGCGGCAGTGTGAACGCTGCGGAAAGCGTTTTACCACTTATGAAAAATTGGAGACGGTACCGTTGATGGTGATTAAAAAGGACAATTCTAGGGAAAACTATGACCGTTCCAAGATTGAAAAGGGGGTCTTACAGTCCTGTCACAAGCGTCCGGTTTCTCCACAGCAGATTAGTGATTTGATTGATGAAATTGAGGCCCGTATTTTTAGTATGGAAGAAAAAGAGATTGCTACTTCCAGCATAGGAGAATTGGTGATGGAGAAGCTGCAGCAGATAGATGAAGTGGCTTATGTCCGTTTTGCGTCGGTGTACAGAGAGTTCAAGGATGTGGATTCTTTTATGCAAGAGCTGAGTAAATTATTGAAAAAGCAGGAGTAAGAGATGCTGGAACTATTTTATCCTCAAAAGATTATGGATTCGGTCTATCACATTTCCTATGAAAACTTGTGGGACAGAGGAATTCGAGGACTGATTTTTGACATTGACAACACTTTGGTTCCACATGGGGCACCGGCGGATGAAAACATTCAGAAGCTTTTTTTGCGCTTGCACCATATGGGATTTAAGATTTGTTTGCTCTCCAACAATAAGATGCCTCGTGTGGCCTCCTTTGCTTCACAGGTGGATGCCCTTTATATATATAAGGCACAGAAGCCTTCCCCGAAGGGGTATGAGAGAGCCATGAAGCAGATGAAGACCTATCCGGCGACTACGGTATTTGTAGGCGACCAGATTTTTACGGATATCTGGGGGGCAAACCGAGCGGGAATCTACAGCGTACTGGTCAAACCCATCAATCCCAAAGAGGAAATTCAAATTGTGTTGAAGCGTTATCCGGAGAAGCTAATATTGTTTTTCTTTCGGAGAAAACGTTTGAAAACCTGTCAAGCGGAATTTAGAAACAGCTAAGAGAGAAGAAGGGATGTGATACCCATGAAACTGTTGGTGTTAAACGGACCGAACCTGAATTTTTTAGGCATTCGGGAGAGGGGAATCTATGGAACGGAGAATTATGAGACTTTGGTGACTCGCCTGCAGGAGAAAGCCGAGAGGGAGGGACACACGCTCACGGTATTTCAAAGCAACTGTGAGGGGGAATTGATTGATAAGATTCAGGAGGCCTATTATGATAAGGTCGAGGGCATTATCATCAATCCGGGAGCCTTCACACATTATAGCTATGCTCTTCATGACGCACTTGCCAGCGTGGAGATTCCCAAGGTGGAGGTACATATTTCCAATGTACATAAGAGGGAGAGCTTTCGCCACGTTTCCGTCACGGCACCTGCCTGTACGGGACAGATGGTTGGTCTGGGCTTAAGGGGCTATGAGCTGGCGATGGATTTTTTGACCGGTAAATAATGGCTCGTATTCCGCACGTCGGACTATGTTCCTGCGTGCTCCATCTGGAACTTTCCTAGTAAAAATGCCTATTTTGTAAAAACTAGTTGAAAAACCCTTGATTTTATTATAAAATACATGGGATAAGAGTGAATAAGGAGGACTGTCATATATGGTATCAGCAGGTGATTTTAGAAATGGTATCACTCTGGAGATCGAAGGTAACGTAGTGCAGATTATCGAGTTTCAGCACGTAAAACCGGGAAAGGGTGCGGCTTTCGTCAGAACAAAATTAAAAAATGTAATCAATGGTGGTGTGGTGGAGAGAACCTTCCGTCCAACAGAGAAATTCCCGCAGGCGAGAATTGACCGTGTGGATATGCAGTATCTGTATGCAGATGGAGATTTGTTCCACTTCATGAATGTGGAAACCTATGATCAGGTGGCTCTGAGCACAGAGACCATCGGGGATGCATTGAAATTTGTAAAAGAGAATGAGATGGTTAAAGTATGTTCCTATAACGGCAACGTATTTTCTGTAGAGCCTCCGCTGTTTGTTGAGCTGGAGATCACAGAGACGGAGCCAGGCTTCAAGGGAGATACTGCAACAGGTGCAAGCAAGCCTGCAACGGTAGAGACCGGAGCAACCATCAACGTACCGCTGTTTGTGGAGATTGGTGATAAGGTTAAGATTGATACCCGTACCAGCGAATATCTGTCTCGCGTATAACAAAGAATATTTCCCGTCTTTGGGCGGTGAAGTGCAGAGGATTTTGTGAGAAGTTTTTGCATTTCAGATTGGAAAAGCCTCATAGCCCACAAAGCTGTGAGGCTTTCATTCATGGTGGTGATTCGCCAAAGGGGAATCGTGTCCGTTGAGTACAGCGAGGGCAGCTGATATATGGAGGAAAAAATTTAATTTATGAAGAAGATATTAGAGTGTATTACAGAAGAACTGAAGCGGGCATTTACGGAAAGCGGTTATGATGCGGCTTATGCAAAGGTGGTGCTCTCCAACCGTCCAGATTTGTGCGAGTATCAGTGTAATGGAGCGATGGCGGCAGCCAAGGTCTACCACAAAAATCCCATAGACATTGCACAGGAGGTCTGCCAAACACTGGAGAAAGATATGTTTTCTGAGGTGATGGCTGTGAAGCCGGGCTTTATCAATCTTCGCATTTCTGAGGACTACTTGGCAGACTATATGAATCAAATGCAGGCGGATGCGTGTCTGGGCTATGAGAAGGCAGCCGAGCCGAAGTGCATTATCGTTGACTATGGCGGTGCCAATGTGGCAAAGCCATTGCATGTGGGACATCTGCGTTCGGCCGTAATCGGGGAGGCCATCAAGCGTCTCTCTCGCTTTGTCGGTCATAAGGTCATAGGCGATGTACATCTGGGAGATTGGGGACTGCAGATGGGACTCATCATCACGGAATTGCAGGACAGACAGCCGAATCTGCCTTACTTTGATGTAGATTTTAAGGGAGAATACCCCGCAGAGCCTCCTTTTGACATCAGTGAGCTGGAGGAAATTTATCCGGCGGCCAGTGCGAAGGCGAAGGAGGATGAGACCTTCCGTGAGAGAGCACAGGAGGCAACTTTACGCTTGCAGAGCGGTTATGCCCCTTACCGTGCGATTTGGAAGCACATTATGAGGGTCTCCCTTGCGGATTTGAAGAAAAATTATTCCAATCTGAATGTGGAATTTGATTTATGGAAGGGCGAGAGCGATGCCCAGCCTTACATTCCAGATATGATTCAGAGCTTGATTGACAAGGGATTGGCTTATGAGAGTCAGGGAGCCTTGGTGGTGGATATCGCAGAGCCTAGCGATTCCAAGGAGTTGCCGCCTTGCATCATTCGGAAATCGGACGGAGCGGCTCTGTATGCGACTTCCGATCTTGCCACCATTGTGGAGAGGGAGAAAGACTATCAGCCGGATATGTACATTTATTTGGCCGATAAGAGACAGGAGCTGCATTTCACGCAGGTGTTCCGTGTGGCAAAGAAGGCAGGGATTGTGAGAGAGGATACCGATATGCGTTTCTTGGGCTTCGGTACCATGAATGGCAAGGATGGAAGACCATTTAAGACCCGTGAGGGCGGCGTGATGCGTCTGGAAAATCTGATTTCGGATATTTCCGAGGCGGTATTTGCCCGTATTATGGAGAATCGTACCGTGGAGGAAGAAGAGGCAAAGGAGACAGCAAAGACCATTGGCTTGTCCGCTTTGAAATATGGAGACCTCTCCAATCAGATTTCCAAGGATTATATCTTTGATATGCTTCGCTTCATCTCCTTTGAAGGAAACACAGGTCCTTACATCTTGTATACGATTGTGCGGATTAAGTCTATCTTAGCAAAGTGCAGCGATGCTGGTTTGGATGTGCAGGCAGGAAGGATTCTTCCGGCAGTCAGTGCTTCGGAAAAGGATCTGATGCTGTCTGTGGCAAACTTCTCTGAGGTGATAGCAAATAGCTTTTCCGAGTTGGCACCGCATAAGATTTGTCAGTACATTTACGAACTGTCCAATGCGGTCAATAAGTTTTACCATGAGACAAAGATTTTGACCGAGGAAGATACGCAGAGACAGGCAAGTTACATTCGCTTGATTTCTCTTGCAAAAGATGTGTTGTTGACTTGTATTGATATTTTGGGCTTTGAAGCTCCAGAAAGAATGTAGCGGTAGATAAGACACCCCTTGGAGGAAGCAAGTTCCTCCAAGGGGTGTCTTTAGATGCTATATAGGCCGGCTCCTTCAGGCAACAAGGAGGGGATTAGTCGAGTTTACGGATGCTGATGGAACTGTTGCTAAAGGTTCCGTTTGTGTTGTCTGCCGCCAGTGTGATGGTGACCGGAGCCGCCGCAACGGTAATGATGGCATTTCCACTCAAAGTTGTGGTGTCCGTGTCTGCTGTGATGGTGGCAGTGGAAGTACTGCCGGAGATAGTAGCCGCATTGTTGGTCAGATGCACGCCGACAGAAACAGGTGGGGTCGTACCGGTTGCATTGGTTGCGATGGTGCTGTACACGATTTGATAGGTGCCAGTGGCTGTCAGAGTGAAGATTCCAGTGCCAGCCGTGTGGGTGATGGCAGTGCCAGCAGCGGTCTGATTGGTATCAAAGAGCAGAGCGTCGTTGGCAGCAGCAGGTGTTTGGGTTGCTACATTGATGGCATTCAAGGCATTGAGTGGAACGGCCGGACCTTGAGGCCCAACGGGACCTTGTGGGCCGGTAGCTCCAGTGGCTCCAGTGGCACCCGTAGCTCCGACGGCACCGGCAGGTCC
>JAUNGR010000147.1 GCA_030524485.1 bacterium
AACCATCCATTACCTGAACCAGATTGTTGACTCTCTCACCCTCGTTGTGACCCAAAGCGTCCGGATTGATGGTCTGCGTGTTGGAAATGCCATCCAAAGCCCACTCATAGGGCAGTTTTGCCACAGAGTTGAGGGAAGCCAAAAGACCGCTCTTCTCTGCACCATAACTTGGATTTGCTCCTGGGGACAAAGGCTCTCCAGCTCTTCTTCCATCTGGCATGTTTCCGGTTGCCTTTCCATATACCACATTGGAAGTAATTGTCAAGATAGAGGTGGTCGGCTCCGAATTTCTGTAGGTGTGACGCTTCTTTAACTTCTCAAGGAAGGTCTTTAACAGCCATACAGCAATGTCGTCCGCACGGTCATCATCATTTCCGTAACGAGGATATTCTCCCTCGGTCTCAAAGTCCATAATCAGACCGCTCTCATCTCGAATTGGCTTTACCTTTGCATACTTGATGGCACTCAAGGAATCGACCACATGGGAGAAACCTGCAATACCAGTGGCGAAGGTACGTCTCACATCGGTGTCAATCAAAGCCATCTCTGCTGCCTCATAGAAATATTTATCATGCATGTACTGAATCAGGTTCAGAGTATTGACATATACACCTGCCAGCCAATCCATCATAAGGTCATATTTGTGAATCACCTCATCGTAATCCAGATATTCCGAAGTGATGGGGCGCAGCTCCGGTCCTACCTGCTCCTTGGTCTTCATATCTTTTCCGCCATTCATAGCATACAGAAGGCACTTTGCCAGATTGGCTCTCGCTCCGAAGAACTGCATCTCCTTTCCGGTCTGGGTTGCGGAAACACAGCAGCAAATGGAATAATCATCGCCCCAAATTGGCTTCATTACATCGTCATTCTCATACTGCACTGAGCTGGTGTCAATCGAAATCTTAGCTGCATACTTCTTGAAATTTTCTGGCAGTGCAGAGGAATACAAAACCGTCAGGTTTGGCTCCGGACTCGGTCCCATGTTCTCCAAAGTATGTAAGAAACGGAAGTCGGTCTTGGTTACCATAGAACGGCCATCCACGCCGATGCCTGCCATCTCCAGAGTCGCCCAAACAGGGTCGCCGGAGAAAAGCTGGTTGTAGGATGGGATTCTTGCAAACTTCACCATACGGAATTTCATTACCAGATGGTCAATCAACTCCTGTGCCTCGCTCTCGCTCAAAATGCCCTTCTCCAGATCTCTCTGAATGTAAATATCCAAGAAGGTAGAAATACGACCAACGCTCATAGCGGCTCCGTTTTGGGTCTTGATGGCTGCCAGATAACCAAAGTACAGCCACTGCACTGCCTCCCTTGCGTTCTGTGCTGGCTGAGAGATATCATAACCATAGGAAGCTGCCATCTTCTTCATATCGCTCAAGGCCTTATACTGTCTGGAAATCTCCTCCCTCTGGCGAATGATGTCATCGGTCATCGTTCCATCTCCACAGTTCTCAAAATCCTTGGCCTTCTCCTGCATCAGGAAATCAATTCCATACAAAGCCACACGGCGGTAATCGCCTACAATACGTCCACGTCCGTAGGTATCTGGCAGTCCTGTCACAATCTTGTTGTGGCGGATCTTCTTCATCTCTGTTGTATAGGCATCAAACACACCCTGATTGTGTGTTCTGCAATACTCTGTAAAAATCTTGTGTAACTCTGGACTCGGCTCATAACCATAGGTCTTACAAGCTTCCTCCGCCATACGGATGCCACCATAAGGCATAAAAGCACGCTTTAAAGGCTTGTCGGTTTGCAGACCCACAACCTTCTCAATGTCCTTTGTGTCCTCCCCGATGTATCCGGGCTTGTGGGAAGTGATGCCGGAAACGATGTCGGTATCCATATCCAACACGCCGCCTTTTGCACGCTCTTCCTTCTGCAGTCCCTTTAAGATGCCCCAGAGCTTGTCCGTTGCCTCCGTTGGTCCTGCCAAGAAGGAAGCATCTCCCTCATACGGTTTGTAATTCTTCTGAATAAAATCTCTGGTGTTTACTTCTTCCTTCCACAGACGACCCTCAAAGCCGTCCCACTGCTTAAAATCAACCATAATCTCACCTCATTTTTTCTTTTCGGCAAGCAAGCAGCCCTTGTTGTTTTCTGCTCTCCAGCAGGGGTTTTTCTTGCCAGTTAGTTTTCCCTAACGCACCTCTATCCTAACACAATCCGCAAAAAATACAAGATTTTAGTTGACAAGTTTTCTCAAAAAAAGAGTTCGTTTTCTCCTTTTTTCCTGTGGAGAAAGCGAACTCTTATCTCATCTTCTCGCAAGCAAGCCTGCGTCAATTATTTCATTACAATATTGATGATTCTCTTCGGAACATAAATCTCTTTCACGATGTTTCCGGTGAGCTTATCCTGCAAAGCTGCCTTTCCAGCTGCCAATGCCTCTTCCTTGCTGCAATCGGCTGCCAAGGAAACCACAGCTCTGGTCTTACCATTAATCTGAACGGCAACCTCCACCTCATCGTCCTTCATCGCTTCCGCATCGCACTTTGGCCACTCCTGATGGAAGACACTGTCGCTTCCGCCCAATTCCTGCCAAAGTTCTTCCCCGATATGAGGAGCAAACGGAGAAAGAAGAATCGTGAAGGTCTTTAAGGTCTCCTTATCAATGCCTCCCTCTTTCTTTGCCAGCTCAATCAGTTTATTGTTGTACTCCATGAAACCAGAAATCACGGTATTCAGGTTGAACTGCTCAAAACGCTGCTCGATGTCAAAGACCAGTTTGTGGCGCAATTTCACCATCTCACGGCTCTCCTTGATGTCCTTATCCTTGCTGTCCATCACCAGATTCCAGAAACGGTTCAGGAAACGGGAAACACCTTCGATGCCTCTGTCATCCCACTCGGCATCCAACTCCGGCGGTCCCACAAACAGCTCATACATTCTCAAAGCATCGCAGCCATAGTCTCTCACCAAATCGTCTGGAGATACCACATTTCCCTTGGATTTGCTCATCTTAATCCCGTTCTTTCCATTAATCATACCCTGATTGAAGAGCTTCTTGAACGGTTCATCAAAGTCCACCACACCAATGTCATGCAGGAACTTGGTATAAAAACGGCTGTACAGAAGGTGCAAAACGGCATGTTCCACACCACCAATGTACATATCCACCGGAAGATACTTGTCTGCCTTCTCCTTGGAAACCAATTCCTTATCGTTGTGGCTGTCCACATAGCGCAGGAAGTACCAAGAGGAACCTGCCCACTGCGGCATGGTGTTGGTCTCACGTTTAGCAGCCGCCCCGCAGACCGGACAGGTGGTATTCACCCACTCCTCAATGTCTGCCAACGGAGACTCTCCCGTTCCGGTCGGCTGGTAGCTCTCCACCTCTGGCAGAGTCAAGGGAAGCTGCTCCTCCGGCACTGGCACACAACCGCACTTTGGACAGTGCACAATCGGAATCGGCTCTCCCCAGTAACGCTGGCGGGAGAAGACCCAATCCCTCAGCTTATAATTTACCGTCTTGCGTCCGATGCCCATCTTCTCAATCATCATCGGTGCTTCCTTCTTTAAGACAGCCGACTCCATGCCATCCCACTCTCCAGAATGAATCATGGTACCAGAAGCATCGGTGTAGGCCTCTGTCATATTTTCAATTTCCTTACCATCCTTAGCGATAACCTGAATAATCGGAATATCAAACTTCTTAGCAAAGGCAAAGTCACGGTCGTCATGAGCTGGAACGCACATAATAGCTCCGGTACCATAATCTGCCAACACATAGTCGGACAGCCAAATCGGAACTTTTGCGCCATTCAGAGGATTGATGGCATAAGAACCGGTAAACACACCTGTCTTCTCCTTGTCCTGCATACGGTCCACGTTAGATTTCATTGAAGCGTCAAAAATATACTTTTCCACAGCCTCTCTGGTCTCATCCGTCGCTAATTCCTTTGCCATTGCATGCTCCGGAGCCAATACCATAAAAGTAGCACCATGCAGCGTATCTGGTCTGGTTGTGTACACCGTAATCTTCTTGTCAGAGCCATCCACTGGGAATTCCACCTCTGCACCGTAGGATTTTCCAATCCAATCGCTCTGCATCTTCTTTACCTTCTCTGGCCAATCCAACTTATCCAGATCGTTTAACAGTCTCTCCGCATAGGCGGTAATCTTTAACATCCACTGACGCAGATTCTTCTTTGTAACGGTGGAACCGCAACGCTCGCAGCAGCCATTGACCACTTCCTCGTTTGCCAGACCAGTCTTACAGGAAGGACACCAGTTAATCGGGAATTCCTTCTCATAAGCCAATCCCTTCTTAAACATCTGCACAAAAATCCACTGTGTCCACTTATAGAAAGCAGGGTCTGTGGTGTTGACTTCCATGTCCCAATCGTAGATAGCCGCAATCTCATTCATCTGGCGTTTGATGTTAGCAATGTTCTCCGCTGTGGACTTTGCCGGATGCACGCCCATCTTAATCGCATAGTTCTCTGCCGGAAGTCCAAATGCATCCCAGCCCATAGGATGAATTACATATTTGCCTCTCAAAAGCTGATAACGGCTCCAAACATCCGAGATAACATACCCTCTCCAATGTCCGACATGCAGACCGCTGCCAGACGGATACGGGAACATATCCAGACAATAATACTTCTCCTTCTTTCCATCATTCACATTGATGGGCTTCTTTTCCCAGTTCTCTCGCCATTTTTTCTCAATCGCACTGTGATTGTATGGTGTTGCCATAGCATTCATTCCTCCTACTGATTTTCTTCTCATCCGCTGCACCAAGAAAGCAGCCATTTCCCCGCTGCGAGCTATGCTCTTCGCTCCACTTCTTGTTTCATAGGAACGTCAACTACCCATCCCCTAAAGGGAATGGGCTTACAACTGCCCAGTAGTCCTAAC
>JAUNGR010000008.1:0-8326 GCA_030524485.1 bacterium
AGCGAAAGGAACGTTGTTCGTGGAAAAGAATAATTTTTTAGAAAAGCTGCAAAAGCTGGTTGAGCTTGGTAAAAAGAAAAATAACACTTTGGATGTGACAGAGGTCAATGATTTTTTTGCCGGTGACAACCTGTCTCCGGAGCAGATGGAGGAAATTTACAGCTACATGGAGCATCACGGAGTGGATGTGATGCCTGCTATGATTGACGAGGCTCTGCTTTCAGAGGACCCGCTTCTTATGGATGATGTTGATGATGGTTTCATAGGCGATGCCGAGGAAGAAGACATCGACTTGGACGCAATTGACCTTTTAGAAGGGATAGGAACAGAAGATCCGGTCCGCATGTATCTGAAGGAAATTGGTACCGTTCCTCTTTTGAGTGCAGAGGAGGAGCTGCGTTTGGCCAAACGAAAAGCAGAGGGCGATGAATCTGCGAAAGAACGTCTGATTGAGGCAAATTTACGACTGGTGGTAAGCATTGCAAAGCGTTATACCGGACGAGGCATGAGCTTTCTGGACTTGGTTCAGGAAGGCAACCTTGGACTTATCAAAGGGGTGGAAAAGTTCGACTATACGAAGGGATACAAACTCAGCACTTACGCAACTTGGTGGATACGTCAGTCTGTAACAAGAGCACTGGCCGACCAAGCAAGAACCATCCGTGTCCCTGTACATATGGTTGAGACCATCAATAAGATGTCCAAAATGCAGCGAAAGCTGACGCTGGAGTTGGGCTATGAACCCTCTGTCGCAGAGCTTGCAGAAGCTTTGGATATGACGGAGGACAAGGTGATGGAGATTATGCAGATTGCAAGAGAACCTGCATCGTTGGAGACTCCAATCGGAGAGGAAGATGACTCTAACCTTGGAGATTTCGTTGCCGACAACAATGTGGTGACACCAGAGGGAAATGTGGAATCTGTGATGCTGCGTGAGCATATCGACGCACTTCTGGGAGACTTAAAAGAGAGAGAACGCCAAGTGATAGTGCTGCGCTTTGGTCTGGAAGACGGACATCCCCGCACCTTGGAAGAAGTTGGAAAAGAATTTAAAGTCACCAGAGAGAGAATTCGTCAGATTGAAGCAAAGGCATTGCGCAAACTGAGAAATCCGGTGAGAAGCAAGAGAATCCGTGATTTCCTGTAACCTTTAACCTTACAATCCATGCAGATTGAGCGAGCCAGAGGAGAACTTCTTTGGCTTAGATAAAAATAAGAGGTAGGCTGCCTGTGTTTCCAGGTGCGGCAAGCAATTTGGCTGCACGTCGAAATGCAGGCAGTTTTTGTGTTGTGCAGGAAGAGCCATCTCACAGGAAAAAGAAGGCGAAAGAGGAGGCTATATGGCGAATCGTCCAAATTTTCAAAAAGAGCTGGAGAGGGAGATAGAAAGTTGGCAGCGCAAGGCGAGAGTGCCAAGCCTGCTGCTTCACAGTTGCTGTGCACCCTGCAGCAGCTACGTGTTGGAATATCTCTCCCAATTCATGAAGATTACCGTTTTTTATTACAATCCCAATATTTATCCGCCGACGGAATATGCGATGAGAACAGAGGAGCAGCAGAGGTTGATTTCCAGCCTTCCAGCCCGCTATCCCATCTCTTTTTTGGAGGGGAGATATCGGCCGGAGGAATTCTACCGTGCTGTGCAGGGACTGGAGAAAGAAGCGGAAGGGGGAGAACGCTGCAAAGTGTGTTTTCGCCTGCGTTTGGCGGAGGCCGCAAAGGCAGCGAAGGAGCTGGGTTGCGACTATGTCACCACAACCCTCTCCATCAGTCCGATGAAGGATGCAGAACGATTGAATGCGATTGGGTCGGAGGAAGCTCAAAAACAGGGAATTTTGTATTTGTACTCGGATTTTAAGAAAAAGAACGGATACCGCCGTTCGGTGGAGCTTTCCAAGGAATATGGCTTGTACCGTCAGGATTACTGCGGCTGCGTGTTCTCCAAACGGAGCAGGGAGAATGGGGCAGGACTCTCACAGTAAGGGAAGGGATGTATCTATGAACATTATTATTATCGGTTGTGGAAAGGTTGGGATGACGCTGGCAGAACAGTTGGCGATGGAGGAGCATAGTCTGGCTCTGGTGGACAATTCCGCAGAAAAATTGGATGAAATACCGGAGAACATAGAGGCTTTGCGGGTGTTGGGCAATGGTTCCAGCATCAACACGCAGATGGATGCCGGAGTGGAGAAGGCAGATATTTTGATTGCTGTGACCGAGTCGGATGAGTTGAATCTTTTGTGTTGTGTGATTGCCAAAAAGACAGGAAACTGTCATACCATCGCTCGTGTGAGAAATCCGGTTTACAGCAAGGAGATTGATTTCATTCGCGAGCGGCTGGGGATTTCTATGATTATCAATCCAGAACTCACGGCAGCGACGGAGATAGCCCGCCTGCTGCGTTTCCCCTCGGCCATTCACATTGATACCTTTGCGAAGGGGCGGGTGGAGCTGCTTAAGTTTCAGATTCGGCAGGAGTTTGGTTTGGACAGCATCACCGTGGCCAATTTGCGTGAAAAATTCCGCTGTGACCTTCTGGTGGCAGCCGTGGAGAGAAAGGGCGTGGTCTACATTCCAAACGGAGACTTCATGCTCCATGCGGAGGATAGGGTCTCGGTCATTGCCTCCCCACAGAATGCGGCACAGTTCTTCAAAAAAATCGGTCTCAAGACCAATCAGGTAAAAAATTGCTTGATTGTGGGAGGCGGAAAGATTGCCTACTATCTGGCAAAGCAGCTCATGGATATGAGAATTGAGGTGCGTATTATAGAAAAGGATAAGCAGCGTGCCGATAAACTCAGTGAAGATTTGCAGGGAAAAGCGATTGTTCTGGTTGGAGATGGAACGGATAAGAAGCTGCTGATTCAGGAGGGCTTAAGGCAGACCGAGTCCTTTGTGACCCTCACCAACATGGATGAGGAGAATATTATGCTTTCCCTGTATGCACAGGCACAGACACAGGCAAAGCTGGTCACAAAAATCAACCGCATTGCGTTTGATGAGATTATCGATAAGCTGGATTTGGGAAGCGTCATCTACCCCAAGTATCTCACAGCAGACTACATTCTTCAGTACGTGCGTGCGATGAAGAATTCCATCGGCAGCAACGTGGAAACCCTATATCAGATTTTGGATAACCGTGCCGAGGCACTGGAATTTGCGATTCATGAGGAATCGGAAGTGACCAGTCGTCCTTTGATGGACTTAAAACTAAAGAGCAATCTGTTGATTGGCTGTATCAACCGAAGGGGAAAAATCCGGATTCCCGGAGGTCAGGACACCATTCAGGTTGGCGATACCGTGATTGTGGTGACCACACAGAAAAAATTGCATGATGTGAGAGACATCCTGCTTTAGTCAGACAGCCCGCCTCCGAGACGATGGGGAGGAAAGAAGGGGCAGGGAATGGGGGCACAAAAAAGGAGAGAAGAGAAGCCCCATGGAGGATTTTTTTTATGAATACTTCAATGATTGGATACACTCTCGGCAGGGTATTGAAGTTGGAAGGATATTTTATGATTCCTTCTGCCCTGACGGCCATTCTTTACGGGGAGGATGCCGTCTGGGCCTTTCTGATTAGTATGGCTCTGTGCATGGGCAGTGGCCATTTGATGGCGAGAAAAAGACCGGAAAATCGAGTCTTTTATGTGCGAGAGGGTTTTGTGAGCGTAGCGTTGAGCTGGATAGGTTTGAGTGTGATGGGAGGCATTCCCTTTCTTCTCACCGGTGTGCTGACACATCCGGTGGACGCGCTGTTTGAGACAGTATCCGGATTTACCACAACTGGAGCCAGTGTCATTGCCGATGTGGAAGCCATTCCCAAATCGGTGCTGTTTTGGAGAAGTTTCACCCATTGGATTGGAGGCATGGGAGTTTTGGTCTTTCTGCTCACCATCCTACCGATGGATGGCGGTTCCTACATGAACCTGATGAAGGCGGAGAGCCCAGGACCGCAGGTCAGCCGTCTGGTTTCGTCCGCAAAATCCACGGCAAAGATTCTGTATGGAATCTACATTGTGATGACTCTGATTCAAGTTGCTTTTATGTTGGCAGGGCGGATTCCGCTGTTTGATGCCCTAACACTCACCTTCGGAACGGCAGGAACCGGTGGATTTGGCATTAAGAATGACAGTATGGCAGGTTACTCCACCTACATTCAGGTGGTAGTCACCATCTTCATGATTCTATTTGGAGTCAACTTTAATGTCTATTTCTTCCTGTTAATGAGAAAGGCGAAACAGGCCTTACAGATGGAGGAGGTTTGGTGGTACTTTATCATCATCGCCTTTTCCATTCTGACCATCACATGCAACATCCGAGGCTTTTATGGCAGTACCCAAGAGTCGCTTTTACAAGCAGCCTTTCAGGTGGGTTCCATCATCACCACAACGGGATATTCCAGCTGCGATTTTAATCTGTGGCCGGAACTTTCCCGCACCATATTGGTGTTGTTGATGTTGATTGGAGCCTGTGCGGGAAGTACCGGAGGTGGCATCAAGGTGTCCCGTTTGATCCTTTTGGTCAAGACCGTGCACAAAGAGCTGCACCAATTTTTGCATCCAAGAAGCATACGAAAGATACAGATTGACGGAAAGCCAGTGCCTCATGAGGTGGTAAGAATGACCAACGTGTATATGGTGGTTTATATTCTAATTTTTGCAGGTTCTGTGCTCCTTCTCTCTCTGGATGAGTTGGACTTGATTACCAATTTCACAGCGGTGGCGGCTACCTTCAACAACATAGGACCGGGACTGAATATCGTGGGACCTTCGGCCAATTTCTCGGTGTTTTCCACTCTGTCCAAGCTGATTTTGAGCTTCGATATGTTGGCGGGAAGATTGGAAATTTTCCCTTTATTGTTGCTATTTGTCAAAGATACATGGAAAAAGTTCTGATAAAAGGGAAGGGGTATCTGCGAGAAATCCTCTTACATTTTGCCGAATTCGAGGCTTATGGGTGGAAAAAATTGTAAAGTTATACGATTTTTGGACTTCTTTTTCTTGACATGTCTGGCGATTTGTAATAAAATTTAGACAGCGGCAGTACCGAGAGGGAGTTGCAAGAAAGAGCAAAAAAGGAGACAAAAAGTATGGTATCAAAGAACTTAACAGTAAAGAATCCGTCCGGATTACATTTAAGACCAGCAGGAGTGTTATCTCAGACAGCTATGAAGTTTAAGGCTGATGTGACGATTGAGAGCGGCGAGAAGAAAATCAATGCAAAGAGCGTTTTGAATGTGATGGCAGCCGGAATTAAGTGCGGCACAGATATCACACTGATTTGCGACGGAGAAGACGAGGCAGCTGCATTGGAGACCATTGCCAATGCAATTGAGAGCGGTCTGGGCGAGTAAGCGGCAGCAACGAGATATACCAAAAAGAAGGGATGCTGTGGGGAGACACCCTGCAGTATCCTTGTTTGTGTTATAGTCCCATCCCCCCTTCTCTGGGGATGCACAGCCCGCAGCGGTATTTGCCGTAAAAATGTACACTTTGGAGGTGTTGGATATGGGATTTCGAGTTTATGAGCACAAGACACAGTATTATGAGACGGACCAGATGGGAATCATTCATCATTCCAATTACATTCGCTGGTTTGAGGAAGCTCGCTGCGATATGATGGAGCAGTTGGGCATGGGCTACAAGAGAATGGAGGAGTGTGGCATCATCAGTCCGGTGCTTTCGATGTACTGTGAGTACAAATCCATGACAAGATTTGGGGATACGGTGGAGGTGCAGTGTATCCTGAAGGAGTACAATGGCATCAAGATGACGGTGGAGTATTCGGTGACCGATAAGATGACCGGTGAGCTGCGCTGTGTGGGAGAGAGCCGCCACTGTTTCTTGTCGAGGGAGGGTCGTCCCGTCTCTCTGAAAAAGCAGTACATTGAGATGGACAAGGCGTTCCGCCGCTGTCTGCCAAGCAAGGAGGAGTAAGTTGGGCATTGAATTTGCAATTTTGCTGGAGATTTATGAGTGGCATAGGCCTTGGTTGGATGCCTGTATGAAGGCACTGACTTCTCTGGGAAATGGTGGCTGGTTCTGGATTGTCTTGGGGCTTTTGCTTCTGTGCTTTGCCAAGACGAGAAAGGCGGGATTTGGGATTCTGCTTTCTTTGTTTTTGGGTCTGCTTTTGGGCAATCTTTTGTTAAAAAATCTGGTTGCCAGAGAGAGACCCTGCTGGCTGATGCCGGAGCTTCCACTCTTGATTGCCGTGCCGCAGGACTACTCCTTTCCCTCGGGTCACACCTTGGCCAGTGTGGAGGCGGCTCTGATGCTCTATCTGCACCATAGGCGTTGGGGCGTGTTGGCAGGGCTGTTGGCCCTTGGCATCGCTTTCTCCAGATTGTATTTATTTGTCCATTTTCCAACCGACGTTCTTGCGGGAGCCTTGTTGGCACTCTTTAACGTGTGGCTGGTGCACCGAAAGCTGCAGCCTGCTCTGGCGGCTTTTGCTGAGAAAAGAAGGAGCAGAACCTAACAAAAAATCAAAAGAAAAGCAGAGTAGGTTTGTGTGCGTTAAGTGCCTGCCAGACAGGGAGTTGCTGGTGGGACGAAAAAATCCTTGGGGATTTTGCGGTACACGAACCGCATCCCGCTGCATCGAAGATAAGAGCAAAGCGATTATCTCCTGTTGTAGTAAGATGATCTGCAAAGGAGGTAATTTTTTATGAAAAAATTAGCAACTTTGTTCGTCGATTCTTACAAAGAACTGAACAATGGGACGGTGACTCTTACCGTGATGGGAATGCTGGCTGCCATATCGGTGGTTTTGGGCTATTTTAGCATCGAACTCACCTCTTACATCAAAATCGGTTTTTCACCGGTGGCGAATCAATTGGTGTACTATCTGTTTGGGCCGACTTTAGGTGCCTGCTATGGCTTTTTTATTGATATGCTAAAGTACTTTATCAAGCCGACCGGAAGTTGGTTCCCAGGCTTTACGTTGAATGCCATGTTGGGCGGTGTCATTTATGGTGTATTGCTCTATAAAAAGCCCATTTCCCTACCTCGCATTCTGATTGCCAAGCTGGTGGTGGTGGTCTTCATCAACTGCCTTCTGAACACCCTTTGGCTCTCCATGCTGTACGGAAAGGCTTTTATGGTATTGCTTCCGGCCAGAGCGGTTAAAAATCTGGTGATGTGGCCGATTGATTCCCTTTTGTTCTGGATGGTAGCAAGAGTGGTGGAACGTTCGGGTATTTTGAAAATGCTTCGGGCAAACCCACGTCGGAGTTCCCTAAAGAGCAAGTAAGCGGCTTTGCAAGGACTAGACAGCAAAGAAAAAGTGTACTAGAATGAGAAAGAAAAAAGACAGACAAAAAATTCTGCTCTAGGTAGATGAATGTGGAGGTTATGGTTGATATGAGTAGTGAGAATTGTACGTACGATTGTGGAAGCTGCGGGGAGAGCTGTGCAAGTCGAACCGAGGCACCGATGGATTTTCGCACACCGTTGAATCCGGCCAGTTCTGTGAAAAAGGTGATTGGTGTGGTCAGCGGAAAGGGAGGAGTCGGAAAATCTCTGGTGACATCCATGATGGCAGTGCGCATGAACCGTATGGGACATCGCGTGGGAATTTTGGATGCAGACATCACCGGTCCTTCGATTCCGAAGGCTTTTGGTCTCAAAGAAGGCGTGTTTGCCAATGAGGCCGGTCTGATGATTCCGGCAAGAACGGCAGATGGCATTGATGTGATGTCCTCAAATTTGATTTTGGAACACGAGACAGACCCTGTGATTTGGAGAGGTCCGGTGGTGGCAGGAGCCATCAAGCAGTTTTGGCAGGAGACCCTCTGGCAGGATATTGACTATATGTTTGTGGATATGCCGCCGGGAACCGGTGATGTGCCTTTGACGGTATTTCAGTCCCTTCCGGTGGATGGCATTTTGATTGTCACCTCCCCGCAGGAACTGGTCTCCATGATAGTGGGAAAGGCCGTAAATATGGCAAAGAAGATGGATATTCCGATTCTGGGGTTGGTGGAAAACATGAGCTATCTGGAATGTCCAGATTGCAAGAAGAGAATCGCTGTTTTTGGTGAGAGTCACATTGAGGAGGTTGGAAAAGAGTACGGTGTGTCTGTGCTGGCAAAGATACCGATTGACCCGCAGATAGCGACTCTGGTGGATGCCGGAAAGGCTGAGGAAATCGGAGCAGAGTGGTTGGATGGAGCCGTGGAGGCTGTGTTAAAACTGTAAAAGAAGGGCTATGATGTCCTAAGATAGGATGGCATTGCCGAGCAGCGATGAGTGAGGAGAGAACCCACTTTGTCGCTGCTCGTTTGTCATTCTGGGGAAAAAAACTTTTGTTTGAGTCGGTTACG
>JAUNGR010000008.1:8336-37970 GCA_030524485.1 bacterium
GATAAAAATGTCTGCAGGTAGGACTCTTGAAGTTTGCTTAGGAGTTCTTTTGCCCTTCCTCCAACTGGTACACCATCGATCTCGCTGACACCAGAACAAAACTTGGTGGTGCTGGAGACAATCACCTCATCCGCCTCCATCAATTCCTTCATGCAAAAAGGACTTTCATCGGTTGGAATTCCAAGCTCTTTGCAGAGAGAAAGCAGGTGCTTGCGGGTGATGCCAGGAAGAATCAAATGATCGGTCGGAGCCGTGCGAAATACACCGTTTTTTAAGATAGAAATGTTGCTGTGAGCACACTCCGTCACTCTCTCGCCGCGGTGAAATACGCATTCTTGACATCCTGCCTGTTTTGCTTGCTCGGCGGCCATAACATTGGGGAGCAAATTCAAGGTTTTGATGTTACAGTGTAAAAAGCGGGTATCCTCCAAGCTGATGAGCTTGAGTGGAGTTCCCATGGAAACTTCTTTGCTTGGCTTTATGGTAATCCAGAGATTTGGCTTGATGTCTTTTGGAGGAAACTCGTGACTGCGGGGAGCCGTGCCTCGGGTCATCTGCCAATAGACAAAGAGATTTTCTCCTTCTACTCTCTGTACGGCATCCAGCAGGATGTCCTTTAGTTCACTTCTTGTCTGGGGAACCGAGATAGAGAGCAGAGCCGCACTGCTATAAAAACGGTCCAAATGTTCTTCTAATGCAAAAATATGCTGCTTTCTTGCCAGAGCTGCCTCATAAATGCCATCTCCAAAGTAGCAGGCTCTGTCGTTCATGGGAACGGTCATTTCGTCCAATTCCCCGATGCGTCCATTGTAATATCCAAGTGTTTTCATTGTGTTGCCCCTTTCTCAGACGGATATCCGTTTTTGGGATAGTCTGTATCATGTATCATAGCACTGCAGCGAATACTTTGCAAAGAGAGTAAAAAAGAAATTCAGAAAAAATTAATGATTTATCCATTGCCAGACAGTACAAGTTTGTTATAATAAATGAAAAGAGTGGTGTGAGATGCACCCAAAAAACAGCGACAGACCGCTAAGAAGAGGTGTTTGATGAACGTAAATATGAACCCCAACAGTGAATTGGAACAGTCTATCGTCAGTGTGCCGGATATTGTGCAGGTACCAGAGAATTTTCTCAGTCAGGCGCATCAGTTTCAGGAGATTATGATGATGTATACCTGTGCCATCCGTGAAGTTAAGACAAAATTGGAGGTGCTAAATGATGAGCTATCCGTCCGCAACAAGCGCAATCCGATTGAAATGATAAAGTCCCGTGTTAAAAAGCCGATGAGTATTTTGGAGAAGCTGCAAAAGAGAGGGCTTCCGGTCAGTCTGGAGTCTATGATGGAAAATCTGGACGATGTGGCGGGGATCCGTGTGATTTGTACCTATGTGGACGATATTTATGATGTGGCCAAGATGTTGACCAGACAGGACGATGTGAGGGTGGTGGTGGTCAAGGATTATATTCAAAATCCCAAGGCAAATGGCTACCGCAGCTATCACATGATTGTGGAGATACCGGTCTTTTTCTCGGACAGAAAGCAGGCGATGCGGGTGGAAGTACAGATTAGAACCATTGCGATGGATTTCTGGGCGAGCTTAGACCATCAGCTCAAGTACAAAAAGACAGTGGTGAATGCAGACGAAATCGGTGAGGAACTTCGCTACTGTGCGGATGTGATTGCGGAGACGGACAACCGAATGCTGCAGATTCGCAAAAAGATAGAGGAGCAGGGCGTGGTCGTCCACTCCTAGTAAGCCGCGGCCGCCCCTGTTCTCTCAGACAGGGGCGGGCTAGGCTAGAAGCGGGTGTAGGCATAGTGAGACAGGGTTTGGATTGGTCGGAACCCTGCCTTTTTATATAGCGAGAGAGCCGCCACGTTGTCCGAGGTGACATGAAGCCGCAGCGAAGTCCATTTTGGATTTTGGGAAAGCTCAAAAAGGAGCAAAGAGAGCAGCAGAAAGGCAAAGCCCCGTCTTCGGAAGGTCTTGGCAGTTTGTACGTGGTGCAGCCAGAGACAGCCATTTCCCTGTGGAAAGAGGGAGAGGGAGCAGACGAAAGTGCCACTTTTGCTCTCCTGTAAGCCATAGCTCAGACTGTCCTTGTCCTCCTCGTCCCTAAGACGCAAAAAGCGGTAGCCATCGGGCAGGGCATTTGGGAGAGAAGGAAGCAGGGGGCTGGAGTCTGTTCGGGTAAGTTCCATCAGGATATCCTCGTAGAGAGGCTCGGCCTCAAGAGTCAAAAGTGTGTGGCGGCTGGCCTCGCAGGCGGTATCCACGATGAAGTCTATCTGTGCATCGGGAGCTGTCTCTAAAATCCACGCTTCGGCCTCGGAACGTAAGGCGGTGAAAAGTCCCTGACGGCGAGAGGCGGGATGCGTGAATGCGTAAAGGTCAAAAAGCGTATCGTCCTCCGCAAAGAGACAGAGAGCGGCAAGGAGCCTATTGTTCTCAAAGGCAAAGACATAAAAATCCCCATCGTGCGGAAAGTCCAGTTGGCTGTGGTCGGTTTGGCAACAGAGACGACAAAGTGCGTCGGCTTGTGCAAGTTGATGAGGAAAAGGGGTGGTTTGGCTCAATATTTTCACAAAAATCCTCCTGAAATTGTCATGGAAAATTTGAATAAGGATAGTATAATATGAGATAGGGGCAAAAGGCAAGAAAAAAATAAGAAGAAAGCAAAAGGAGAGGCCAAAGATAGAAAAGCTAGAGGAAACGAAAAAAGGCAGCAGGAAGGAGCAGACAAGATGGCAGAACAGTTGAAAAAGCGTTGTGAGGTTTTGGAGAAAGATTGTTGGAGAATGGAGGACTTATTTGCAGAAGATGCTCTCTGGGAGCAGGAGTACAGGGATGCAGAGCAAAAATTGGGGGCATATGAGAAATTTGTGGGGCATTTGGGGCACTCGGCGGATATGCTCTATGCCTGCCTGAAGTTTGAGGATGCCTTATCCTTGCAATTGGAGAGGCTGTATGTGTATGCAAGGCAGAAATCGGATGAGGACACTGGTAACGACACCTACCAGAGTATGCAGGCGAGGGCCGAGCGGCTCTCCAATCAGGCAGCCGAGAAGTCTTCCTTTGTGGTACCGGAGATTCTCTCTATGGAGGAGGATTTGCTGCGTCAGTATATGAAGAGCGACAATGGCATTTCGCATTTTAGACTTAGCTTGGAGCGGCTTTTAGCGAAGAAGGAGCACACACTGCCCAAGGAGATGGAGGAGTTGTTGGCACAGTCCTATGAGGCGACGCAGGGAGCTTCCCTGATTTTTAATTATTTTAACAATGCCGATATCCGCTTTCCAAAGATTACGAATGAGGAAGGAAAGGAGGAGGAACTGACCCATGGAAGGTTCATCCGCTTTCTGGAAAGCAAGGACCAAAGGGTTAGAAAAGAGGCCTTTTTGTCCATGTATCAGATATATCGCCAGTTCTCCAACACATTGGCAGCGACCTTTGCGGCGAATGTGAAGCAGGCGGCTTTCTATGCAAAGGCGAGAAAGTATGCTTCGGACAGAGAGGCCGCTCTCTCGGCAAATGAAGTGCCGGAGTCGGTTTATGACAATTTGATTGCGGCAGTCAGAAAACATCTGCCCTTGATGCACCGCTATGTGGCTCTGCGTAAAAAAGCTCTGGGACTGGACGAATTGCATATGTACGATCTGTATGTGCCGATTGTGGAGAGTGCAGGAGAAAACATCCCCTTTGAGACCGCTAAGGAGATGGTAAAGGAGGGCTTAAAGCCGCTGGGGGAGGAATATATAGCCCATTTGCAGGAGGGCTTTGACCATCGCTGGATTGATGTCTATGAGAACGAGGGTAAACGCAGTGGTGCCTACTCTTGGGGAGCCTATGGCACGCATCCCTATGTGCTCTTAAATTACAATGGCACGCTGGATTCGGTATTCACGCTGGCACATGAGATGGGACACGCTTTGCACAGCTATTATTCCGATCATGCACAGCCCTACACCTATGCCGGTTATAAGATTTTCGTGGCGGAGGTGGCTTCCACCTGCAACGAGTCTCTGCTGATGCAGGACTTGCTCAAAAAGACCGAGGATAAGAAAAAGAGAGCCTATCTTTTGAATCACTTTTTGGAGATGTTCAAGGGGACTTTGTTCCGCCAAACGATGTTTGCTGAGTTTGAGCTGTGGGCACATCAGGCACAGGAAAGAGGGGAAGCGCTGACTGCGAAGCGGCTCTGTGAGAAATACCATAGGCTCAATGTTGAGTATTTTGGACCCCAGATGTGTGTGGACGAGGAGATTGATTATGAGTGGTCTCGGATTCCGCATTTTTACACGCCATTTTATGTATATCAGTATGCAACTGGCATCTCAGCAGCCATCGCTATCAGCCGTAAGATTCTAAGTGGAGAGGAAGGAGCGAGAGAGGGCTATTTCCGTTTCCTGCAAGGTGGCTGCTCCATGACACCGATTGCACTGTTGCAGCTGGCACATGTGGACATGAATACGGCAAAGCCGGTGGAGGAAGCGTTGGGATTGTTTGAGGAGCTTTTAAACGAGACCGAAGCCCTGCTGTAAAACAACAATGCAAAAAGGGAGACGTGGACGGAGATGAATCAATATGAGGCAATTGCTTACAGAAGGTCTGTGAGAAAATTTGAGAACACACCGATGACGGAGACGCTCATGAGAAATGTGACTCGCTTTCTACAAGGGCTTTCTCCTTGGAATGAAACTTGTCGGTGGAAGATGGAGATTGTTGACAGCATTGCAAAGGAGTGTCCCATCAAGGGAGTGGGAGTGGTACAGGCACCTTACTATCTTGTTTTTTATGGAGAAAAAAGCCCAGAGGCAAGACAGAATGCTGGATATATGATGGAACAGATGGTCTTGTATCTGACCACCAAGGGATTGGGTTCTTGCTATCAGGGAGGAGCTAGGATGAAGAAGGAGAAGATACAGGACTCTCTGAAGGCTCTGCTGATTCTTGCCTTCGGCTATCCGGTGAAGTGCCTGCTGCGGGATGGGGCCGCAGCCAAGCGATATCCCTTGAAGGAACTGTGCATCTTCAAGGAGGAGGTAGGGGAGGAAGAAAAGGCTATTTTGTATGCGGCGAGACTGGCTCCTTCCGCCTGCAACACGCAGCCATGGCGTTTTGTGGTCTATCAGGGAAAAATTCATGTGTTTATCCGAAAAAACTCCCTCATGGAGCATCTGTTGCCCGCAATGAAGGACATTCACATCGGAATCGTGCTCTGCCATATGCAGTTGGCAGCGGAGGAACAGTGGCTCTCCCCCACTTTTTCGGTGGAGGAGAAGGTAAAAGAAAGAAACATCAAAAAATGGGATTATGTGACGACGCTGGCCTTTTGATGGATGGCCTTAACTGACAGAATATTGGGCGTATTTCTTCGGGGATACGCCCACCGCTTTTGTGAAGGAGCGCAAAAAATTGCTATAGTCGGCAAAACCGGAACGCTCCCAAGCTTCCGTGACGCTGGCACCGCCAGAGAGCAGAGATTTGGCGATGCTGATACGCCTTGCCGTGATATATTTGTTTATGGTGGTTCCAGTCATGGACTTAAAAATGCGGCAAATGTAGGATTCGCTGAGAAAGAAATGGGTCGCGAGCTGCTCAATGCTGATATTGGAGGAAAGATTCTGGTTGATGTAAGCTAGAATCTCGTCCACCTGCCGATTGTAAACCTGTGAGGAGAGGCTGGATTCGCTGCTGCTGCCGGAGGCAGAGATGGAATTGAGCATCACTAACAACTCCATAAAAAAAGCCTGTTCCAAAATATCGCTTCCGAAGCCATGTACCGATTTAAGCTTATTGACATAATACAAGAAGCGAGCCTGCTGGTCACGGTTGAGGGAGAAACGATGTTGAAATTGAGGGGGACGCTTGGAAAAGCAGGAATCCAAGTCGGTGTTGGGGGAAGAGAGCTGCTTGACATAGTCTGGATGAATGGAGAGAACGACACGTTCGTGCACCATAGAGTCTATCTGTGTGATGAAATGGCTCTCATATTGGTTAATCAGGAACAAATCCCCCGGTTGAATCGGATAAAAGCGATTGTCAATCAAAAATTGCTTTCCTCCTGAGATGGAATAATAGATTTCATAGCAGTCATGGATGTGCATTTCCATCACCTTTTCTTCCTGAAACAGATGTGCCAGAGCAAAGGTTTTGGTTCTTGCACAGGCTTCCATGGCTTTTTTGCAGGAGTTAAATTCTTCCATGCAGTTGCCTCCTTTCACTAATGCTAGTATCATAGTATATCGGGTGAGTTCAAAAAATGCAAGATTTTTAATTGATTTTGCGTAGACAAGGGAAAATATGGATGGTATAATAGCCTCAGAATGAAACGAAGGAGGTCTTTTAGACATGGATTTTTTACAGGCATTTTCTCTTGAGGGAAAAGTAGCACTTATCACAGGTGCATCCTACGGCATCGGATTTGCCATTGCAAAGGGCATGGCAGGCGCAGGAGCAACCATCGTATTTAACGACATCAATCAGGAGTTGGTGGACAAGGGGCTCGCAGCTTACAAGGCAGAGGGCATCGAGGCTCATGGCTATGTATGCGACGTGACCAATGAGGATGCTGTGAACGAGATGGTAGCAAAGATTGAGACTGAGGTTGGTGTGATTGATATTCTGGTAAACAACGCAGGTATCATCAAGCGTATCCCGATGTGCGAGATGACCGCTGCACAGTTCCGTCAGGTAATCGACATCGACTTAAACGGACCGTTTATCGTATCTAAGGCAGTCATTCCGAGCATGATCAAGAAGGGTCACGGAAAGATCATCAACATCTGCTCCATGATGTCTGAGCTGGGTCGTGAGACGGTATCTGCTTATGCAGCAGCAAAGGGTGGCTTAAAGATGCTTACAAAGAATATCGCATCGGAGTATGGTGAGTACAACATTCAGTGTAACGGCATTGGACCGGGCTACATTGCAACTCCACAGACTGCACCGCTGCGTGAGATTCAGCCAGACGGCAGCCGTCATCCGTTTGATCAGTTCATCATCGCAAAGACACCGGCAGCTCGTTGGGGAGAGGCTTCTGACTTGGCAGCACCGTCCGTATTCTTGGCATCCGATGCTTCCAATTTTGTAAACGGACACATTCTGTATGTGGACGGCGGTATCTTAGCTTACATTGGTAAGCAGCCACAGTAAGAGTTGGAGGAAAAGACAGCATGAAAATTGCATTGATCAACGAAAACAGTCAGGCAGCAAAGAATGCTCTGATCTGCGATACCTTAAAGAAGGTAGTGGAGCCTCTGGGACATGAGGTATACAACTATGGCATGTACTCCGCAGAGGATGCCAACGCTTTGACTTATGTGCAGAATGGCATTCTTGCCGCAGTTCTCTTGAATTCCGGTGCCGCAGACTATGTGATTACTGGCTGCGGTACAGGAGAGGGAGCGATGTTGGCTCTGAACTCCTTCCCAGGAGTTCTCTGTGGTCACGTAGTGGATCCGGCAGATGCTTTTATGTTTGCACAGATTAATGACGGCAATGCCATCGCTCTGCCTTTTGCCAAGGGCTTTGGTTGGGGTGCTGAGGTCAATCTGGAATATATTTTTGAGAAGCTCTTCTCCTGTGAGAGCGGACAGGGCTACCCGAAGGAGAGAGTGATTCCGGAGCAGCGCAACAAGAAGATTCTGGACGAGGTGAAGAAGGTGACTCACAACGATATGGTGAGCATCTTAAAGAATCTGGACAGAGAACTCGTGAAGGGTGCATTGGGCGGAGAGAAGTTCCAAGAGTACTTCTTTGCAAATTGCAAGTGCGATAAAATTGCAGAGGCAGTGAAGGAAGTTCTGGCTTAATAGATGAAGATAAAAACCATTCGAATTTGTTTTGCGGCAGTTCGGGTGGTTTTTGTTTTATGGCACTAAAAACCAAAGAAAGGAGAAGGATGATGGGAGCTGGATCTATGGATGGAATGAATTATGCACCGAAGGGACGAAGAAGGCCCGTGGTAGCGGAGGGGGAGTTTGTATTTGCAGCCATGTATCTGGAACATGGGCATATCTCGGGGATGTGCAATGGATTGTTGGAGGCGGGGGCTACTTTAAAATATGTTTATGACCCCGATGTGAAAAAAGTGGAGGCCTTCTGTCGGCAATATGAGGGAGTCGTAGCAGCAAGGAGCGAAGAGGAGATTCTTTCGGATCCTCAAGTGAGACTTGTGGCTTGTGCTGCCATCACCTCCAAACGCTGTGAGGTGGGGCTTAGAGTGATGGATGCCGGAAAGGATTATTTCTCGGACAAGGCTCCCTTCACAACCCTTGGGCAGCTGGAAGCGGCAAAAAAGAAGGTAAAAGAGACGGGAAGAAAGTATATGGTATATTACTCGGAGCGGCTGCATGTGGAGGCGGCGGTTTATGCTGGAAATCTGATTCGGCAGGGAGAGATAGGGAGAGTGCTCAATGTCATTGGGATGGGACCGCATCGCTTGAATATAGAAAGTCGTCCGCAGTGGTTTTTTGAGAAGGAGAAATACGGCGGCATTCTCTGTGACATCGGCAGCCATCAGATTGAGCAATTTTTGTATTATTCTGGAGCCAAGGATGCTAAGATTGCCTACAGTCGCATCGGGAACTATGCTCATCCTGCGTATCCGGAGTTTGAAGATTTCGGGGATGCCATGCTGACAGGAGATAACGGAGCGACCCATTATTTTCGGGTGGATTGGTTTACGCCGGACGGACTCTCCGCTTGGGGGGATGGGCGGCTGACCATACTCGGCACAGAGGGCTACATAGAGCTTCGCAAATATGTCAATGTAGGAGTGAAGAACAGCGGAGGGGATCATTTGTTTTTGGTGAATGCCAAGGGAGAACGTTACATTCCAACCAAAGACACGGTGGGCTTTCCCTTCTTTGGCGAGTTGATTTTGGACTGTCTTCACAGGACGGAAATAGCAATGACGCAGGAACATGCCTTCAAAGCGGCGGAGCTTTGTCTGCTAGCGGAGGAGAGAGCAGAGAGAGTGCTGGGCCTTTAAGGGAAAAGTTTTTGAAAAAAATTTGGATAATCTGTACAAAAATGAAAAAAATAAAAAAAGAAAAATCCAAAGAGAGGGATGTTTGAAAAGAGGACAATTGTGTGCGTGAGGCGGACGGAAACCGAAAAAAGTGTATGATATTTGGATACATATGTGTGCGGTTTGCGGACATAAAGGCGAAAATTTGTCTTTTTCAGGAGGATTTTCCGCTGTTTTTTGATTTCACATAAAAAAATACGATAGAAAAAACAGAAAACGTGGCTTGACAAGTCTGAAGAACTTGTGTATTATTAAACCATTCTACATAGCTTGCAAGGATGCACAAACAGGGTTCCATGGTGTTTGTGCTTTTTTACTAGGTGTAGATTACGTACCCTGAAATGATGGGTAGCAAATAAAGGAGGACGATAATATGAGAAAATCTGTATCGAAGTTAGTAGCAGTTGCAGCGGCAGCGGCACTGGTACTAAGCGGATGCGGCGGTGGTGGAAGCAACACGACAAGCACCACGGCAGCAGGCGGAGATACCACGACAGAAGCCAGTGCCGAGAACGGCGGTGCGGCTGAGAATGTGACTCCGGCAGGGGATCCTATCACCGATCTGGTGACTTGGGAGACAACAAACCGTGAAATTGAGACTTTCAACATTCTGTACAGCCAGTTAGCAACTGATTTACAGGTGCTGACCAACCTGACAGACGGTCTTTTGTCCGCTGACGCTCACGGCAATCTGATTCCGGCTCTGGCAGAGGAGTGGGGTTCAGAGGACGGTGGAATCACTTGGACTTTCAAGTTAAGAGAAGGTGTGAAGTGGGTAGATGTGAATGGCAATGAGAAGGCAGACTGCAATGCACAGGACTTCATCACCGGTCTTGAGTGGATCTTAAACTACCACAAGAACGATTCTGCTAACACTTCCATGCCTATCGAGCTGATTAAGGGAGCTGGTGACTACTATGAGTATACTAAGAGCCTGTCCGCTGAGGAAGCACAGAGCATGGACAACAGCAAGTTCTTGGAGATGGTAGGTCTTTCTGCTCCGGATGACTACACTCTGGTTTACACCTGTGTATCCGAGAAGCCATACTTTGATACGGTTACGTTATACAACTGTCTGTATCCGGCTCCAAAGGCTCTGATTGACGAGCTGGGCGTTGACGGATTCAAGGCAATGAACAATGAGAATATGTGGTATAACGGCTGCTATACCATGACAAGCTATATTCAGGGCAACGAGAAAGTTATGACAAAGAATCCTATGTACTGGGATCAGGACTGCACTCTGTTTGACACCGTAACGGTTAAGATGGTAGAGTCCAAGGATGTTCTGTACAACCTGTATCAGTCCGGTGAGATTGACAACGTGGATTTGACCGAGTCCAACCTGACTACCATCAATAACAATCCGAACAATGAGTACTACAACCAGCTGGTTGAGAGAAGACCAACCAAGTACTCTTATCAGATTCACTTCGTATATGCTAAGAACAACGAAGATGGCAGTGCAGATACCAACTGGAATACGGCAGTGAAGAATACGGCATTCAGACAGTCTTGGTACTATGGTCTGGATCTGGAGACCTTCTACGCAAGAACCAATGCAATCAACCCATTGAAGTGTGAGAACAACGCTTACACCATGAAGGGGCTGGTAACCATGTCTGATGGCACCGAGTACGTTTCCTATGTGGAGAATCTCTTAGGCTTAAAGGCTTATGATGGCGAGACCATGAGAAGACTGGATGCCACAAAGGCTCAGGAGTTAAAGGCTCAGGCAATGGAAGAGCTGAGTGCACAGGGTGTTACCTTCCCAATCGCAGTAGACTACTATATACAGGCTGGTAACCAGACTGCTATTGACACGGCAACGGTATTGAAGCAGGCAATCTCTAACACACTGGGCGATGACTACGTAACTTTGAACATCAAGACCTATGTATCCAGTCTTGCAAAAGAGGTTCGTGAGCCTAGACTGGCATCCTTCTACATCAATGGATGGGGTGCTGACTACGGTGACCCGCAGAACTACCTTGGTCAGGAGACCTACGGTGAGGACAATGCATACTACTCCGTAAACTACTCTCTGGCAAATGAGCTGACCGAAGCAGACGGAGAGATCTATGAGATTTATAACAAGTTTACCGAGATGGTAAATGCTGCAAATGCAATCAACGACGATTTGGACGCTAGATACAAAGCATATGCAGAGGCTGAGGCTTACATGCTTCAGAACGCACTGGTAGTTCCTTGCTACTACGATATTCAGTGGCAGCTTACCCGTGTGAATGATTATACCAAGTCAAACGCAATGTACGGTATCCAGAATACGAAATACAAAAACTGGGAGACTTCTGTAGACGCCTATACTACAGAGCAGTACGATGCAATTGCAGCAGCTTTTGAGGCTTCTGCGAACTAATGGCAAAATACACGATTAAGAGACTGTTACAGTCTTTTGTAACAGTCTTGATAGTCGTAACTATCGTATTCCTGCTGCTGAGATTGCTGCCAACGGATTATTATTTCACTGAGGATCAGCTAATGAAATTTACCGACCAGCAGAAACATGACGCATTGGAGGCAGCAGGTTTACTCGATAGTCCTGGAAAGCAGTTAATCCGTTTTTATGGGCAGTTGCTTCATTTTGACTTTGGTCAATCTCGAAGAATTCAAAACGGTGTGGCTGTTACCAAGGTAATCGGCTCAAAATTTGCAGTATCTATGCGCCTTGGAATGATTTCGTTAGGTATCGCCCTAGTAGTAGGGGTAACGATGGGCATTATTCAGGCACGGTTTAAGGATAAGATTCCGGATCATATCGGAACTGCGTATACAATTTTTGTTAATGCCGTCCCAGGATTGGTATCCTATTCTCTGGTTTTGATTTTCGGTTCAAGAGTGCTGGGCCTCCCGTCCATGTACTCAACGAGAAGAGTGGCAGAGTCCAGCATTCTGCCTATTGTGTGTCTGGCGATGACTTCCATCGCTTTCTATGCACTGTGGACCAGAAGGTATATGGTGGATGAAATTAACAAAGATTATATCAAGTTGGCTCGTGTGAAGGGAATGTCAACGAAGAGCATCATGGTAAAGCATGTGCTGCGCAATGCCTTTGTTCCGCTGGCTCAGTATTTGCCAGCTTCCCTCTTATTGACCATCAGCGGCTCTCTTTTGGTTGAGAAGTTCTTCTCTGTTCCCGGTATGGGACCTCTGTTGACGGACGCAATCGGAAGATATGACACCAATGTGGTGCAGACGCTGGTGATTTTGTATGCATCCTTGGGTATCATCGGCGTATTCTTAGGCGATGTCCTGATGATGTTGATTGACCCAAGAATTAAACTGGTAGACGATGGAGGTACTCGATAGTGGAAGAAAAAAAGCAAAAGAACTACGATGAACTTTTTTCCTTTGCGGAGTACTCTCCGGAGGAAGCAGAGAGAAGCGGATATTCGGACTATTCCTACTGGAAGGCCGTATTTCAGAGCTTCTTAAAGAAAAAGACAGCGGTGGCACTTTCTGTTATCTTTTTGGGGTTAGTCATTTTTTCCTTTGTTGCTTTGGCCATTGGAAAGTATGACTATTCCAGTCTCATTGCCGATACCAAGCTCGCTTTCATTCAGCCGAATGGGGAATATTGGTTCGGAACCGACAACTTAGGCCGTGATTACTGGTGTCAGGTATGGTTTGCGGCACAGACCTCCATCAAGTTGGCTCTGATTGTGGCTCTTGGAGAGTGTGCTCTGGGTGTTACCATCGGATGTATCTGGGGCTATGTGAGAAGCTTGGATCGGTTCTTTACAGAGCTTTACAACCTGATTAACAACGTGCCTATGATTATTTACATGACGTTGATTGCTCTTTTGATTGGACAGAGCTTTCTCATCATGGCAATTTCTTTGATTGCATTCAACTGGTTGACGATGGCAAGAAACGTCCGAAATCTGGTTATGATGTATCGAGACAGAGAGTACAACCTAGCTTCCAGATGTCTGGGAACTTCTGTGGGACGAATTTTGGTCAAGAATATCTTCCCTTATCTCATCAGCGTGATTATTCTTCGTCTGGCTCTGTCCATTCCGGGAACCATCACCTTGGAGTCCACCCTTTCCTATCTGGGCTTGGGACTGGGAATTGACACACCGTCTCTGGGTGTACTTTTGAGAAATGCAAGAAGTTACTTTTTGGACTATCCTTATCTGCTGATTTTTCCAGCAGTGATTGTGTCCGTGATTACCGTAACTTTCTATCTCATCGGAAATGCATTCTCCGATGCGGCAGACCCAAGAAACCACGTATAAGATGGAGGAACATACCATGGCAAAAGAACCAATATTATCTGCTAAAGATGTGCAAATCCAGTTTAGCCTGCGTGGGCGTAAGTTGATGGCGATTCGCAAATGTTCTTTGGACTTATATGAAGGAGAGACACTTGCAATTGTGGGAGAGTCCGGTTCCGGAAAATCCGTATTCACCAAATCGTTTGTGGGAATGCTGGATGCCAACGGCTCGATTGTCGGTGGCAGCATTATGTATGATGGCAAAGATATTGCAAAATACAAGACAGAAAAAGAGTGGATGACCATCCGAGGTAAGAAGATAGCGATGGTGATGCAGGACCCTATGACCTCCTTAAATCCACTGAAAAAAATCGGCAAGCAGATTCAGGAGAGCATTGAGCTGCACCAAGGTCTCAAGGGAGAGGCAGCCAAGAAAGAAGCCTTAAACATGCTTGCGAAAGTAGGCATTCCGGATCCGGAACGCCGCTACAATCAGTATCCACATGAGTTTTCCGGCGGTATGAGACAGAGAGTGGTGATTGCGATTGCCGTTGCCTGCCGTCCGCAGATTCTGATTTGTGATGAGCCGACCACGGCTCTGGATGTGACCATTCAGGCACAGATTTTGAAGTTGATTCATGAGCTTCAGGAAGAGCTGAAGATGACCGTTATCTACATCACCCATGACTTGGGCGTTGTGGCCAATGTGGCTGACCGTGTGGCCGTAATGTATGCGGGGCAGATAGTAGAATACGGCTCGGTGAATGAGATATTTTACGATGCGTGGCATCCTTACACATGGGCTTTGCTTTCCGCTCTGCCACAGCTGGGCATCAAGGGGGAGGAGCTGCCTACCATCGAGGGTACCCCGCCAAACCTCTTCCATGAGATTCAGGGAGATGCTTTTGCACCGAGAAACAAGCAGGCTTTGAAGATTGATTTTGTGGAGGAACCTCCATTCTTTGCGATTACAGAGACACACAAGGCCAAAACATGGTATCTGGACCCACGGGCACCAAAGATTGAGCAGCCAAAGTCCATTCGCCGTCTTCGTGAGCAAATGAGAGAAAGAAGGTAGACCGATGGCTGAAAGAGAAAAATTAATCGAAATCAAGGATTTGCAGATTAGCTTTGGACACGGGCGAAAGAAATTCGTTGCGGTGGACCATGTAAATTTTGATATTTATAAAGGAGAGACCTTCTCTCTGGTTGGCGAGTCTGGTTCCGGAAAAACCACCATCGGCCGTGCCATCACCCGCATCAATCCGACTTCCGGCGGAGACATCTTCTTCAAGGGACAGAAGATCAATGGCAAAATCTCCAAGGAATTGGACCGTGAGGTGATTAAGAAGTGCCAGATGATTTTTCAGGACCCGATGGCTTCCCTGAATGAGAGGGCAAAGGTAGACTATATCGTCTCCGAGGGTCTGATTAACCACCATCTCTACAAGGACGAGAAGGAAAGAGAGGACAAGGTGCAGAAGGCGTTGCGTGAGGTGGGTCTGCTGCCGGAGTTTGCCTCCCGTTTTCCACATGAGTTCTCCGGTGGTCAGAGACAGCGTATCGGAATTGCCCGTGCTTTGATTATGGAGCCGGAGTTTGTGGTTGCGGATGAGCCGATTTCCGCTCTGGACGTGTCCATCCGTGCACAGGTTCTGAATCTCTTGAATCATCTCAAGAAGGAGAGAGGCCTGACTTATCTTTTCATCGCTCATGACTTATCTGTGGTGCGTTTTATCTCAGATAGAATCGCGGTGATCAGCAAGGGAAGAATTGTGGAGTTGGCAGAGGCAGAGGAGCTTTTCCTGCACCCGCTGCATCCCTATACCAAGGCTCTGCTCTCAGCGGTACCGATTCCGGACCCAGAAGTTGAGAAGAAGAAAAAATTGCTGGTGTACGATCCCAGTGTGCATGATTATTCCACCGACAAACCGGTTTGGGAGGAGCTTGCTCCGGGACATTTTGTGTACGGCAATCAGAAAGAGCTGAATGCTTACCGCAAAGAGCTGCAGTAAGGGATATTTGGCAGACAATCACGAGGGAGACTCCAAGCGGAGTTTTCCTCGTTGTTCGTTCTGTTGTCGAAAGGAAAGGATTTTGTTTATGAAAAAATGGCTAAATAAAACCATGCTTCGTCTGATTGGAAATAAAGTGTTGACTTACACGGCAGCAGGGGTGGTGTTGGCTCTGCTGTGGAATCGTTTTTTGAATCAAAACGCTTGGTTTTCTGTGTTAGAATATGCCTTTTTTATTTTGGGAAGTTTGATGTTAGCACTGGCTTGGTTTTTCTATCTGAAATGGGACGGTCTCACCCTTCAGTATTTGAATCGGGATTTCATAAAGAAGAAAAAGGAAAAGAAGAAGCACAGCCGCAAAGATATGGTGGATTTTACGGAGGAGGAAGTGGATGTGCTGGACGCATTGGACGATAGGGAGAGGGATTTTTGCCGGATGGCAGCTTTTTTGGTGAGCGGTCTGCTGTTGCTGCTTCCGGCATTGCTGGCACTGCTTTTTTAAAAAAGCGGAAGAAAGGTATGAGCAATATTGTTTGAAAAAAAACAGATAGACGCAATTTTTTCAAACATCCCAAGCAAAAATTATGCTATACTAAAAGTAGTTGCCAAACAGGCATCAATAACCGGATGGAGTCGGAGTATTTTGATACGTTACGGTATTGAGCAATCTACGGTACTTGAGAGGAGAAAGATTCATGTAGGTCTTAAATACCCTCTCAAAGTGAGTGGTGCTGTCGTAGCCCAAGATTTGAGCAATTTTTGTGACACTGGCATCTGTCTCCTCCAGCAGAAGCTTGGCCTTCTGAATGCGGTGAATGTGCAGATATTCCTTGATGCCATAGCCAGTGATTTCCTTAAAGCTGCGGCAGAGATGATATTTGCTGATAAAAAAGCGGCTTGCCAGTGCATCTAGGCTCATATTTTCCATGTAATGGGTGGAGATGTAGTCCGCCACCTCGTAGATGGTATCGTATTTGGAATGTTTGGAGCTTTGAGGGGCCTCGATTCGGGCATTTTGGTGCTTTTCTCGCATGAAGCCGATGAAATAGCGCAGAATCTCCAAATCGACCATGGAGGAAAAGTGCCGTCTCTTGTGATCCAGCTCCTGCTGCAGGCGGAAATAAAACGAGAGAAAGTCGGCCTGTTGTCTCTTATCCAGAGGAAACACTCCATAGTGCTCGTGAAAAAAGCGGACAAGCCCGAGGTTGGGGAAGAGCTTTTCCAACTGTTCCATTTTGCTTTTATCGATGTATAGGATGATGCGGTCGTGGCCGATGTCTTCGTTGGACCAAGCGGTGGTCATGTGGATGACATTTTCGTCCACAAGAATCAGGGTGCCACCTTCCACTACATAGGAGCGGTTGTTAAAAAAGAAGCGGCGTTTTCCTTCTATCAGATAAAAGATTTCATATTGGTTGTGAAAATGTTTGACGTGCATACTAAAACTTCCCTTGCGCACCATGCGCTCCAGAGAGATACCGGCGGTCTCGCCGTAATAAATGACAGCTTCCAAATGGGAGCACTTCCTTCCTTGATAGAATACATGAGTGGAACGAAAGAAAGCATTTTCGGGCAACTCAAAAATCATTATATAATGAAAGGGGTATATCATGCAAGTGGTAGATAAGAAAGAGTTAATCAAAAAACTGGACTTGGTCATCGACAAATTGATGAATCTGGATGGACCAGCCAACGAGGATGAGCTGAAAGAGGGCGGAGAGGCTATCGGCTTTTTCAAGAGAGATTTCGGCATCAGCGAGTGGGACTGGCCGCAGGGCGTAGGTCTGTATGGCCTTCTGAAGGTGATGAAGAGCCTAAACCGAGAGGATTACAAGGAGTTTTTGTGCAATTGGTTTAAGAATAACATAGAGCAGGGATTGCCTTCCCGAAACATCAACACCACAACACCGCTCTTAACTCTGGTGGAGTTAAATGAGAGCGTGCAGGATAAGGAGTTTGAGAAGCTCTGCATGAACTGGGCAGAGTGGCTGATGCGTTGTCTGCCAAGAACCGAGGAGAGAGGCTTCCAGCATGTGACCAGTGCGAATGGCGACCGTCAGGGCGTGCGTCTGAATGAGAATGAGATGTGGATTGACACGCTGTTTATGACGGTTCTTTTCTTAAATCGTATGGGACAGAAGTATCAGCGTCAAGAGTGGATTGATGAGTCCATTCATCAGGTACTGATGCACATCAAGTATCTCTATGACAAGGAGAGCGGCCTGTTCTATCATGGTTGGACCTTCAATGAGCGTAACAATTTCGGTGCTATCTTCTGGTGCCGAGGCAACAGCTGGTTCACAGCAGGTATTTTGGAGTATATTGAGATGTTCCACGGCAGCATGAATGCAGGCGTAAAAGAGTATGTGATTGACACTTATAAGGCTCAGGTGCGTGCGTTGAAGAAGTTGCAGAGCAAGAGTGGTCTGTGGCATACCGTCTTAAACGATGCGAGCAGCTACGAGGAGGTTTCTGGTTCTGCAGCGATTGCAGCTGGTATTTTAAAGGGAATTAAGTTAGGAATTTTGGACGATTCCTATTTGGAGTGTGCGAACCGTGCAGTGGCAGCCATCATGAAAAATGTGGCTGAGGATGGAACGGTTTTGAATGTGTCCGGAGGCACCGGAATGGGCTATGATGCAGACCATTACAAGAACATTCTGATTGCTCCGATGGCATATGGACAGTCCTTGACCATTCTTGCCTTTGCAGAAGCTTTGAATGTTCTGTAATTGCTGTAAGAAAGGCAAAGAAAGTACGAAAACCGAGAGGGGAGTGCAGGTGAAAAAAACCGTGCTCCTCTTTTTGGCATAAATAAAAAGAAAAAGAGCAAATAGAAAAAGAAACATAAGGAAGGAGATTCAAGATGAGTGAGATGAGAGCAAAGCAGGCGATGGAAGCACGAGAAATCGGAACATCGGGAATTTGGGCGAGTGCCCTGTCCATGGGAACTTGGGCTATAGGTGGAGGTCTCTGGTGGGGGGACAATGACGATAAGGAGTCCATTCGCACCATTCATGCGGCTTTGGATGCGGGGATTAACTGGATTGATACCGCAAGAGTGTATGGATTTGGACACAGCGAGCATGTGGTGGGGGAGGCCATTCGAGACCGCAGACACCAGGTGATTCTGTCCACCAAGTGTGCCCTGCAGTGGTATGACAAAGGCGGAGAGCATCATTTTTCCAAAGAGGGACATGAGGTACACAGAGACTTATCCGCAAAGGCGATTCGGAGGGATTTGGAGAAGAGTCTTAAGGAGCTGGGAACGGATTATATTGATGTGTATTACACCCACTGGCAGTGCCATACCTATGGCTTGATTCCGATTGAGGAGACCATGGGAGAGTTGATGAAGATGAAGCAGGAAGGAAAAATCCGTGCCATCGGAGCTTCCAATGTGAATTTGCAGCATCTAAAGGATTACACCCAAGCGGGGGAACTGGATGCGATTCAGGAGAAGTATAGTATGTTGGATAGACGGGTGGAGGAAGAGCTTCTTCCTTTCTGTGAGAGCCACAAAATCACTCTTCAGACCTACTCTCCGATTGAGCAGGGGTTGCTGACCGGAAAGGTGCCAAACGACCGCATTGTAAAAGCAGGGGAGGCAAGAGAGAATAAGCTCTGGTGGAAGCCGCAAAATATTTGTCTTGCCAATCAGATGCTTCAGGGGTGGGAGGACTTGACTGAAAAATACGAGTGCAGTCTTGCTAACTTGGTGATTCGCTGGACGATGTTGCGCAGTCCGCAGTTCAATGTGCTTTGTGGGGCAAGAAAGCTGGAACAGATTGAGGAAAATATAAAATCTGCGAAAGTTGCACTGTCTGAGGATGATTTTAGGAGAATGGATGCGGATGCCAAGCACTATATGGAGTTGGCAGTTCGATAAGAAGAAGGAGACGAAGAACAAGAGAGAGGCAAAAGAAGGCCTTGATTTGGAATTTTGGGCAAAAAAAAGAGCGCGAGACGGGACTCGAACCCGCGACCCCGACCTTGGCAAGGTCGTACTCCACCAACTGAGCCACTCGCGCTTATGCATCGGATGTTGTATCTCGAATGCAAACTAATGATATAATAAAAAAATTTATTTGTCAAGAGTCACTAGCAATTTTGTCAAAAAAAATAGAAGTTTCGAGTGGAGTTGCGAAAAAAGCGAGCCAAACAAGGCAGAAAGTTTTAAAATAGAACTACAGCTTATGGGTTGGAAAGATGTTGGAGGAAAGAGCGATGAAGGTGGAGAAGAAAGTGACAGTACAGATAGTAAGTTCTCTTGCTAAGGTATTTGCAGATGAGATTACTGGCAGCTATATGACAAAATGGACGGCTCTTGGCGGGGAAAGGGTTTCTTTCCAGTTAGCGATGCGGTTGGAGGCGAGATTGAGTCAGTATGCGAGGGTGGAGTTGGAGGGTTCGCTTCCCATGACTTTTCGGGAAGTCAAACTCGTGCCAGTTGCCTATCCTTGTCGAAGTTGGCAGTCGGATGAGGACTACATCCGAAAGACAGCGGGTCTGTATCCGGACCTGCTTGAGGAGGCGGAAGGAGGCGTGATTCGGCTGGCAGAGGGGCAGTGGCGAAGCATTTGGGTTGATATTAGGGTTCCCAATGGCTGTACCGCTGGAGACTATCCTCTTTGCGTGAAGCTTTGGGATATGGATGGAACAAAGTTAGCCGAGGAAGAGCTGGTGTTGACCGTGGTGGGAGCCGATTTGCCGCCACAGACGCTAAAGCGTACCGAGTGGTTTTATGGGGACTGTCTAGCCGATTATTATGGGGTGGAAGTCTTTAGCGAGAGACATTGGCAGATAATGGAGGCTTTTATCCGAAGAGCAGCAGAAGCTGGATGCACGATGATTTTGACCCCGATTTTTACTCCGCCTCTGGATACGGAGGTGGGGATGGAAAGAACTACCATACAGTTGGTGGAGATTGAGAGAAGAGACGGGGAGTATCGCTTTGATTTTCAGAAGTTGGAGCGGTGGGTTCGCATGTGTGAGGACTGTGGCATCCGCTTCTTTGAGATGGCACACTTGTTTACGCAGTGGGGAGCCGCAGCTGCACCAAAGATTATGGCGACACTTGAGGGAAAAAAGACTCGAATCTTTGGGTGGGATACTCCGGCGGATGGAGAGGAATACCGCCGCTTTTTAAAGGCTTTTCTTCCGAAGCTCTGTGAAACCTTACTGAGGCTGGGGCTTGCGGGAAGGGTGTATTTTCACATTTCGGACGAGCCGAGTGCCGAGCATTTGGAGGCTTATAAGAGTAAGAAAGAGTTGGTAAAGAGTCTAATTGGAGAGTTTGGCATTTTGGATGCCCTCTCAGACCTTTCGTTCTACGAGCAGGGCGTGGTGGAGGAACCGGTATGTGCTTCCAATCACATTGCCCCCTTCTTGGAGAGAAGACGAGGAAAGCTTTGGAGCTATTATTGCATCAGTCAGGCGGTGGATGTGGCAAATCGTTTTATTGCAATGCCCTCTGCGAGAAATCGCATTTATGGCTATCAGGTCTTTAAGTTTGAGATGGAGGGGATTTTGCACTGGGGTTATAACTTTTACAATGCCGAACGCTCCGTAAAACGCATCAATCCTTATCAGAGTGTGGACGGGGAGGCCTCCTTTCCAGCAGGAGATGCCTTTTTGGTGTATCCGGGGAAGGATGGAAAGCCAGAGGACTCGATTCGCATGATGGTGATGGAGGAGGCCATGGAGGATGTGCGTGCCCTTCAGCTTTTGGAAAGCCTCACCGACCATGAGACGGTGCTTCGCTTGGTGGAAGAGGGATTGGAGGAGGAAATCACCTTCTCGCAGTATCCCAAAGGGGAGAGCTTCTGTCTGGAACTGCGCCGAAGGGTAAATGAGAAAATTGCAGAATTGCTGTCTTGATAGGTAGTAGCGAGAGAAAGCAAGGGCTGTGCCGAGCAAAATAAGGTTTGCTTGACACAGCCCTTTTTAAGTGAATGCATCCTACCTATTTAGGCTTGCTTCTTTATGGATGAATTCTCGTCTGGACATTGGAGGAAGGGGAGAGCGGCATATTAGGACTCACTACTATGGGAGTAGTCTCCTCAGCCTCCGATTCGTTCTCAGCAGTCTCCGTATGAGACTCTGCGGTGTGAACGCTGCAGTATGCTGGAATTCCGTAGATGGAATCGTCCGTGGTTCCCACTTCGTCAGAAGGGATGACCATGCAGACGGTGCTGGTTCTCAGTTCACTTGGGCAGTACTGGGTTGGAAGACCGCCAGAAGCGGAGCAAACGGTAACTCTCACATGGTGGTCACACACCTCTGTTGGAACCGTACCTTTAGCAAAGTACTCGGTGTAGACCGCACTGCCTCTTGGGTCTTGGTCACACACGCCATCCACAGCCAGTTTTCCAGACTTGCGGCAAATCTGAGCGGTCTCAATGGAATCTGGCCTTTCAAAACCAGTGTCTGTTAGACCGCTGTGAACTCGGTCCATAATTTTTTTCCAGATTTGCTTGTGGAAGGAGCTGCCACCGTTTTTAGCTGTCAACTCTTGGTTCTCGTCGCAACCTGCCCAGATACCAGCTGTGTAATATGGTGTGTAACCCACAAACCAGATGTCTCGGTTGCTGGTGGTGGTTCCGCTCTTTCCGGCAACGGACATGTTGGAGAGAGCAGCTCCTGTGCTGGTCGGATTGACGGTGATACCAGTTCTGGCATACTTCTTTCCTGATTTCATGGATGCCGCCATGGCATCGGTCAGCAGGAAGGCGGTGGAATCCTTCAGCACACGGTTGGACTGGGGTTCGTTTTCCAAAATAATCTTTCCATTTCGGTCCAAAATTTTAGTAAAGAAAATAGGTTTGTTGTAAACACCGCCGTTGGCAATCGCAGCGTAGGCAGCGGTAAGCTCCAGATTGCTCACGCCGTCCGTGATGCCTCCGAGAGCCGTGGACGCATTCAAATCCGTGCTGGTCAGTGTGCTGATGCCCAGATTTTGTGCATATTCCACACCGAGCTGGGGAGTCACAGTCTCCATCAGGCAGCGCACGGCTACGATGTTCATGGAATAGATGATGCCCTCACGGATGTTACTGTAACCGAGATAGCCTCGGCTGCTGTACCAGTTGCGGAAGGTTTTGGTGCCTATGGTGTAAACACCATCGTAATAGACCGTGCCTAAAGTGGCTCCACAGGTATCAATCGCTGGTGCAAAAGCAGTCAGCACTTTGAAGGTGGAACCAGGCTGACGGAGAACGTCGCTGGCACGGTTCAAGGTCAGACTCGCCTTTTTCTCACCTCGACCGCCGCTGAGAGCCTTGACATAACCAGTCTCTTGGTCAATCACGACAAAGGAGGCTTGAGGCTGCAGTTCCGTGTTGAAGGATTCTCCAATTACGGTGTCTCCCTCCTGTAAAATATACTCTTTGTAGGCATCGGCATCCGCCTGTGCCGCTTCCTGACTGTCATAAAGTTCATCAAAATCTTGGTCTCCCAAGACTTTTTTTCGCCATGTTCGGACGTTATTTTCCGAATAATGCTCCGTCTCTCCATTTTCGTGGGTGACAGAGAGGCGGTATTCCATCGAGTAGCGAGCTGCGGAATAGTTATCGGGATTGTTGATTTCCTCATCAACAATGCTTTGAATGTCTGGGTCCTGCGTCGTATAGATTTGCAGACCGCCACCGTAAATCATATTATGTGCCTGTGTGGAGCTGTATCCGGCAGCAACCAAGGCATCCAACACTTGGTCTATGAGTTCGTCTGTAAAATAACTGTAGACTTGAGAGGAACTCTGTTTGGTCACCAAATCGATGTTCTGAATGCGTTCGTACACGTTATCAGCGAGGGCTTCCTCCTGCTCATCTTTGCTGATGAGACCTTGATCCACCATATATTGGAGAATGACCTTGCGTTTTTCCTCATTGGCTTCCTTTCCCGTGATGGGATTTAATTTGGAAGGATTTTGGGTGATGCCTGCAATCACGGCAGACTCGGATAAGGTAAGCTCCGACACATCCTTGTTAAAGTAGCGTTTGGCTGCGGCTTTGACTCCCAAGGTATTGTTGCCAAGGTTGATGGTGTTGAGATAGTTGACCAGAATCAACTTCTTATCCATCTTTTTGGTGAGCTGCACGGCAAGATACTGCTCTTGAAGCTTTCGTTCAATCTTCTCTCCAAAGCTCTCCTCCATACCACCGTTGAACACGTTATTTTTGATGAGCTGCTGCGTGATGGTACTTCCACCACCCTTGTAATCGTTGGTGAGAACGCCGACGGCTGCACGCAGAATGGAGCGGGGGTCAATTCCGGAGTTGGTCCAGAAACGGGAATCCTCAATCGCAATAAAGGCATTAATCAGATGCGTGGGAAGTTCATCAAAGGTGGCTTCGTAGCGGTTGGTTCCCTCCATCACCAGAGTCTGAGTCAGGTTGCCCTTGCTGTCGTAGATGGTACTGGCATAACCCTCAGGAACCACAATGCTGGTGTCATCGATATCTGGTGCAGAATCCATGATGCTGACAAAGGCACCAATCCCCACAGAGATGCCTGTGACTCCACTTACAATCAAAAGTGTAAAAAGAAATTTTATTACAAATAAAAAACATTTGCTGTTGATACGTTTTTTGTTGGAAGTGGCAGTCTTGATTTTTTGTCTTGTCTGCTTTTTGTTTAAATTCAAGGTAGTTTTCCTCCTTAAAGTTCATAAGTTCTGACTGCGTGTCTGGCAAAATTTAAAATTATTATAACAAATTTTGAGGCATATGAAAATAGCTATTGTTTTAATCTTTTCTTATACTTTTTCTTATTTTGTTCTGTTTTTGTCAGAAAATGTGTAGTATAATAGCTCAAAAGATGTGCTTTGAGAGGATGAAAGGAAATGACAGAGAGTGACAGAATCGTTTATGAGGGAGGCATGGGGGAGATAACGGAGAAAAAATCCCGTTTTCTTGCGACCGTTATGCCAGTGAAGACGGAGGAGGAAGCCCTTCGCTTTATTGAAGCCATGCGAAAGAAATACTGGGATGCCTCCCACAACTGCTATGCCTATACCTTGGGAGACAGACAGGAAATTTGCCGTGCCAGCGACGATGGGGAGCCAGCACAGACGGCAGGAAGACCGATGCTAGATGTGCTGTTGGGGGAACATTTACACGATGTCTGTGTGGTTGTGACCCGCTACTTTGGGGGAACACTTCTGGGAACTGGTGGCTTGGTGCGGGCTTACTCCGCTGCGGTCAAGGAAGGCTTGGCACAAAGTACGATTGTGGAGAGAAGAGAGGGGAGAAAATGGCAGCTTTTAACAGATTACAATGGCATAGGCAAGATTCAATATTTGCTTGCCAAAGAGGGGCTGCGTACTCTGAATACTACCTATACGGATGTGGTGACAGTGGAGATTTTGGTGCCGACAGAGAGAAATGAGCAGACAAGAAAACAGCTGACAGAAGCGACCAACGGACGTTGTCAGATAGTGGAAGGCGAGTTGCTTTTCTTTGGGGAGGCAGCAGGAGAGCTGGTCTTTTTGGAATAAGAAGTGAGAGGAAAGAAAAAATGGAAAAAGACAATCGATACCGCAGAGACCATGAGATGGCCTACAGGGCGGATGAGAGTATGAAGGAAGAGCAGTTTCGGGCAAAGAGAGCCATTCGTAAGTACAATGAGCGGATGCCATTTGAACCTGAAAAAGCCAGAGAGTGTTTGGAGCAGTCGGGAATTCAGTACGGAAAGGGGATTTATTTGGAACCGCCGTTCTACTGTGAATATGGTACCCACATTGAAATTGGAGAAAATTTTTATGCTAACACAGGTTGTGTGATGTTGGATGTCGGAAAAATTACGATAGGAAAGAATGTGCAGTTTGGCCCCAGCGTGTCCATTTACACGGCGGGACATCCCATTCATCCAGAGAGCCGAGATTCAGGCTATGAATATGGAATTGCCGTGACCATAGGGGACAGTGTATGGGTTGGCGGAAACAGTGTGATTCTTCCTGGAGTCAAAATTGGAAACAACGTGGTCATCGGAGCTGGAAGTGTGGTGACTCGTGATATTCCAGACAATGTATGTGCTGCAGGAAATCCCTGTCGAGTGATAAGGGAAATTACGGAGAAAGACCGTCCCTATTATTTTAAAAATAGGCGTTTTGATGCGGAAGCATGGGAGGACATGGGAAGTAAAAACGAATAGGTAACAAAAAGTGACAAGATTATAAAAGAATCTCATTTAGTCTTTTCTTTTTTTAGAGTATGATGGAGAAAGAGGGGAGAGAAGGTGATAGCATCGTACAAAGGAGGAAGCGATCTTATGATTTTGTATCAAAGATTGTGGGAGACAATGAGAAGAAAAAACATTAGCCAGTACCAGCTCATCCATAAGTACCAGATTAGTTCTGGACAGCTGGCAAGAATGCGAAAAAACCAGCATGTTTCCACCCATACCATAGAGATGTTTTGTGAAATCTTGGATTGCAGGGTGGAGGAAATTATGGAGTATCAGAAAGACGGGGCGTGAGAATCTTGATTTTGTGAAGGAAAGTTGCTATAGTAGAAAGAAAAACAGAGGAATGAGATTATGACAGTAAATGAAAAAGCATTGCTGCTTCATGAGCAGTGGAATGGAAAGTTGGAAATAACATCCAAGGCAAAGGTAAACTCCAGAGAGGACCTTGCGTTGGCTTATACCCCAGGGGTAGCAGAACCATGTAAGGTGATTGCACAGGACCCCAAGAGTGTGTATCGCTACACGATGAAGGCCAATACCGTTGCGGTTGTCTCAGACGGCTCTGCGGTGTTGGGACTGGGAAACATTGGAGCCTTGGCTGCCATGCCGGTGATGGAAGGAAAGGCGGTTCTGTTTAAGGAATTTGGAAATGTCAATGCGGTTCCGATTTGTTTGGACACACAGGATACCGAAGAAATCATCGAGATCGTGGTGCGCATTGCACCGGCCTTTGGAGGCATCAATCTGGAAGACATTTCGGCACCGAGATGTTTTGAGATTGAGGAGAGACTCAAGGAGAGATTGGACATTCCGGTGTTTCATGACGACCAGCATGGAACGGCCATCGTGGTGCTTGCGGGCATCATCAATGCTCTCAAAGTGACTGGAAAGACCAAGGAAGAGTGTCAGGTAGTGGTCAATGGAGCCGGTTCGGCAGGCGTTGCCATCACAAGGCTGTTGTTGCGATATGGCTTTTTGCACATCACTATGTGCGATAAGAGTGGCATATTGGCAAAGGGCAGCGAGGGACTCAACTGGATGCAGGAAAAGATGATGGAAGTCACCAATCTGGAAGGAAAGACGGGAACGCTGGCGGATGCGATGAAGGGAGCGGATATTTTCATCGGCGTTTCCGCACCCAATATTGTCACAGCTGAGATGGTGGCTTCTATGAATGCCAATGCCATTTTGTTTGCGATGGCAAATCCTGTGCCAGAGATTATGCCAGATGTGGCGAAGGCAGCGGGAGCTAAGGTAGTGGGAACCGGACGCTCGGATTTCCCAAATCAGGTAAACAACGTGATTGTTTTTCCGGGCATCTTTAAGGGAGCCTTGGAAGGACGGGCAGTTGCCATCACAGAAGAGATGAAACTGGCTGCAGCCACTGCCATCGCAGGTTTGGTGTCCGAGGAGGAGTTGGATGAGAATCATATTCTTCCGGAGGCCTTTGATCCGAGGGTTGCGGATGTGGTGAGTAATGCAGTGAAGCAGCATATTGGCTAAACGGACAGGATCCGCCAAAGGCGAATCGCCACGCTGTGTTCTATGGGTATAGCTGCATCGCTGGTAGCAATCCGAAAAGGCAAGGGGGAGAATGCATGTTATCGGAGCCAATGACCTTATATAAGCTGATGTGTCTGTATATGTTAAAGCAGGTGAATTTTCCGCTGACCAACACCCAGCTCTCAGACTTTTTTCTAAACAAAGAATATACGTCATATTTTACATTGCAGCAGGTTTTGAATGAATTGCTGGAGACTGGTTTGATCCGAACCGAAGCCTCCCACAATAACACATTGTATGAAATCACGGATGACGGAGAGGAGACCTTATTCTTCTTTGAGAATAAGATTTCACCGGCGATTGTGGAGGACATGGATGCCTACTTGAAGGAGAATCGCATCATGCTGCGAAATGAGGTGGCTATGATTGCGGATTATTATAAGTCCACGCACAAGGACTATGTGGTGCACTGTGAGGTGAGGGAGGCAAAGAGCACTTTGATTCATCTGGAGGTATCTGTCCCTGACGCACAGCAGGCGGAAAAAATGTGTGGAATGTGGAAGGAAAAAAGTCAGGAGATTTATGCCTTTGTGATGAAGGCACTGCTGGACGAGAAGAAAAAGAAGTAGGAAAAGCGAGCTACCTATCGGACAAAGAGTAAGCCCAGACGGAACAGGGAAGTTTCCATCTGGGCTTTTGAGATGCATAGTGGGGATTCGCCGCAGGCGAATCCTTTCCGTTTATAATTAATCAGCCAGAAAACCCATTGCCTTTAGGCGATGGGGGGTTCACTTGGAAGGCTCTCCGTAGACCTCAATCTGGGTAAGGGCTGGGAAGGGGGAGGGGTCGTCCGCTTTGATGAGCTGTCCCAATTTCAGCCATGTAATTTGTTTCTTTTGGATGGAGAATACATGAGGTTCGTAGCTTTTTTCCATCTGTACGGTCTCACAGCTGCCATCCGAGAAGAGGAAAGTGGCCTGTACCCACCAATTGTCATGAGGGAAGTCTGCTCTTGTGTAGAGACGGATGGTGTCAAAATCCACCGGATGACCGAATTCCAAGGTAATCTCGGCATCGTCTTGGCGGTTGATGCCCCAAGACTCGTAAGGCCAAGAACCGTGGGAACGGTTGGAGACAATGCCGTCGATGGCGTTGCGAGCCGCAAAGACGGACTCCCCTCTGGTCTCTACGTTGGCATGTGCATGGGGAAAACAGCCGGTATCTCCGTGCTGGTCCGTGCAGTTTCGGGCAAGATTGTGGCGGGTGTAAATCTCAAAATCCTGAGCCTTGCGCAGCGTCAGATAATGTCTGTCACCGGAAAAGGCCTTTGGATTATAAGAAATCTTCTTCTCATCAAAAGGAATGGTGTAGATGATTTCCTCCTTGGTGAGATAAACCAGCTCCGCTGCCATACAGTCATCAATCTGCAGCACGTAGAAGCGTTCTGTCTGCGGAACGGACACGACGATTGTATCCCCCAAACAATATTCCCCTTCGTACACCAAGACAACCTCGGACTCGCCACTTTCTTGTGCTTTGATGTTACCGTCCTCGGAAACGATGCGTAAACCTAAATTTGCCATAATGTGTATCCTCCTAGAAATAGAATAATGATATCTATGAAATCCATAAGTGGATTTCTCAACACAGTTGAAAGTGTCGGCAGGCCTTTTGGATGCCGTCCTCATGAATGGGAGCGGTCACATAGTCGGCTGCTGCCTTAACCTCCTCGGAAGCATTTCCCATTGCAATGCCGATGCCAGCGGCTTGCAGCAATTCCAGATCGTTGCGGTCATCCCCAAAGGCGATGACGGAGGCAAGATCCTCCTTCCAGTAGTGGGCGAGAGCCTGCAGGGCACTTGCTTTGGAGTTGCCTTTTGGGGTGAGGTCGGCCATGTAGCCGTTCGCAAAGGATAGCACCGAAATCTGGGGAAAGGCCTTTTGCAAAAGAGAAAAATCAGGAGCAGAGCCAAAGAGCGTTAAGCTGTAGACGGGAAGTTTGCACAGTGCGTCTGGCGAGACGAAGTTGCGACAGCTTTCCCCAAAACGCCGCAGGTCAATCTGGCGCAGAATGTCAGGATGACTAAAATAGTCTGCATCCCCCTCGTGCATTCCCAGACAGAGTCCATTGCTCCTAGCAAATGAGAGCAGCTCGGCAAGCAGAGCGGAATCCATCGGAAATTGGAACAGGTCTGAGTAGCGAAGGGGTGAGAGGGATTGCCGCAGCGAGACCCGCCCTCCGTTTAGATGAACGATGGCATCCGGAGCCAGCAGCTCCTTGTAAGGCAGAGATAAGACATCGTCCATGTTGCGACCTGTGGCAAGTACGATGCGAAAGCGTTCTCTCAACTCTTGGATGCAGGCGAGAGCCGTGTCAGGAATGCACCAAGTGCGGTGGTCTAAAAGTGTGTTGTCTAAGTCGAAACTGAGAATGGATGCTTTCAAAATTTGACCCTCTTTTTCTCTTTTTTTTGTGTACTTCTCCTATTGTAGCGAAAAAAGAAAAAATTTGCAATCTTCTTATTGATTTTTTTAAAAAAGTTTGCTATAATCTGGACTACAGTTTGGCTGTAGAAAAAAACAGTCAGAGCGGGGCGTGGCGTAGCTTGGTAGCGCGCACGGCTGGGGGCCGTGAGGTCGCAGGTTCAAAT
>JAUNGR010000148.1 GCA_030524485.1 bacterium
TGGACAACATGATGACACAGCCGAAAGGACTGACCAGCGCCTCCGGTATCGATGTTATGACTCATGCCATCGAGGCATATGTCTCCATCATGGCGACAGATTATACAGACGGACTTGCCATGAAGGCGGTGAAAACAGTATTTGACTATCTGCCGTCGGCATATGAGAACGGAGCGGCTGACCCGATCGCAAGAGAGAAGATGGCCAATGCATCCTGCATGGCAGGTATGGCATTCGCTAATGCCTTCCTGGGACTGAACCACTCCATGGCACATAAGCTTGGAGCCTTCCATCACCTGCCACACGGTGTTGCTAATGCGGTGATCCTGACCGAAGTGATCCGCTACAACGCAGCAGAAGTACCGGCGAAGATGGGAACCTTCTCCCAGTATCAGTATCCACATGCATTAGCAAGATATGCAGAGCTCGGACGCTATGCAGGCTGCCAGGGCAAGACAGATGCAGAAGTATTGGAAAACTTCTGTGCGAAGCTGGAAGAGCTGAAAGAGAAGATCGGCATTAAGAAATCTATCAAAGAGTATGGAATCGATGAGAAGTACTTCTTAGATACACTGGATGACATGGTAGAGCAGGCATTCAACGATCAGTGTACCGGAGCAAATCCGAGATATCCACTCTTCAAGGAGATCAAAGAGATCTATCTGAAATGCTATTATGGGAAATAAATCTTGAGTAATCAAAAGCAACGCCGGGTCGTTAGACTGCGGCGTTGCTTTTCTGTTGTATCATTGTGGCAACAAGATATAGAAATACGATAAACAAGGGTTGAGGTAGCCGAAAATTCTGGTTTGTGATATACTCCAATCATGAGAATAAACATTGTTCATGGCTTGTACAAAATTGACAGAAGGGGAGAGAGACAATGATGAAAGTAGTAGTTGCGGATGATGAGAAAAAATTATGCCGTTTAATACAGATGCTCTGTGATTGGGAAAGTCTGGCTATGCAGATTGTTGGATTTGCACATGATGGACCGGAAACGATCGAAATGGTTCAGGAGAAAAAACCGGATATTTTAATTGTGGATATACGAATGCCGGGGTGCGATGGAATTGAAGTGATCCGGCAAATTCGGGAGCTGGGACTTCCGATGGAGATTATAATTGTCAGTGGATACGCAGATTTTGCATATGCCAAGGCGGCAATCACACATGGAGTCAGCGGATATCTTTTGAAGCCAATCAAAAAAACAGAGCTGGAAGAAGCTTTGAAGCAGGCGAAAGAAAGTATTGAAAAAGAAAGACACAGAGTTGCGGCAGATAAAAAGCTGCATGAGTATATGGAAGAAGACAACATGAAAAAAAGAAGCGATCTGATCTTTGATCTTCCTATGCGGATCTCTTTTCGGGCAGGATCGGAAATTGAGAGTGTGAATAAAAGATATTATTATCAATTTGTTCCTGGATTCTTTCAGTTTTTTATTCTGCGTCTGCATTACAGCATGCGGAAATATGACAAAACAGCATTGCAGAAAACGGTTGATAGTTTTGAGACAGTAATTCAAAAGGAATTGGAAGCGGTATGCAGTGAATATGAAATCTGTATTGTTGAAAACAAATGTTATGTATTGTGCAACTATGTCGAAAAGAAAGAAAGTGATTTCCGTAAAGCGATTCGCAGTATCATTAATAAACTATCTGCAAAACGATTCGAAATGTGGAAAATGACGTTTTCAGCCGCTTTGGGGAAAAAGGTGAAGTCTCCGGTAGAGTTATGGGATTCGCTGGAGAGTGCTCAGGAGGGGTTGAAAGAAGCGGTAATCGAAGGGTGTGAAAAACTCTTGGAAATGCCGAAACGTGTAGGAGAGAAGGATTGGCTTCTTCTCATCTCCAGATTTAACAATGAATTCACCAGAGTATTAGATTTATGTGATGAAACATTAATTGTTTCGTGCATAGAGAAGCTTAAAAAAGAGTTGAATAAGGAAAAAGATATTTTGGGTAAAGATTATATCAGTATTGTCGTTTCGTTGGGAATGCATGCGATGACAAAAAGCGGAAATGACCGGGAAGAGATCGCAGCTTTTTCAGAAAAATGTGAGCTGTGTCGTAATCTGGATGAATTGTTTGACGCGCTTAAGGACTGCCTGCTTCGCATTGCCAGAAAAAATATACAAATGCAAAGAGAAGACGGGAGAAGACCGGTACGTATTGCTAAGCAATATATGCAAAACCACTACAGAGAGGGTATCAGCTTGGAGGAAGTAGCTGGGATTGTAGGATTTAGTCCGGCATATTTTAGTAGCCTCCTGAAAAAGGAAATGGGGATTGGTTTCTCGGAATATTTGATTCAATTACGCATGGAGAAAGCCAAGGAACTCTTAAAGGAAAGCAATGAAAATGTGAAAGATATCTGCCGTAAGGTGGGGTATTCAGATTTAAAGCATTTCAATGCACTCTTTAAAAAATACACAGGTATTAAACCGGGCGAATATCGGAAATTGTATGGATAGGAAGAGAAAAAATGAAGGATAAATGGCGCTATTTAAGCTATAGGATACGGGCTATCTGCACAGTTATGGGACTGTTCTGGTTTTTTAGCCTGCTGACGCTCTGGGCATGTGTGGTGAAGACGGGAAAATATTTGCCGGCAGCTACAGTATGTACTGCAGTGTTTTTTCTGTGCTGTCTTCTGTTCTACTATGCAGTTTTACAGACATACCAAAGAATAGATAAGTACATGGGGTTGTTTCTGATGGGGTATACAAGCGCGGGTCTGAAGGAGGAGAGTTGTATGCTGTCTCCGGGTATGGAGGAATTGACGAAAGCGTTGATCCGTCTGTTGGAGTCAGACCAACTGTTAAAGGCAAACAAAAGGCAGGCGCAATACCTGGCACTTCAAAATCAGATCAATCCGCATTTTTTATATAATACCTTGGACAGCATACGCAGTGAAGCCATGTTGGAGGGCAATGAGACAGTAGCGGAAATGACAGAAGCGCTGGCCTCCTTTTTCCGATATACGATCAGCAATGTGGAGAATATGGTAACTCTAGAGGAAGAATTGGAAAATACGAAGGTATATTTTCTGATTCAAAAACACAGATTTGAAGATCGTGTGAATCTGGAAATCGAATATGACAAGGAGGATGAATTTCTTCTCCGCTGTCTGTTGCCCAAGCTTACGATACAACCGGTGGTTGAAAATAGTATTATTCACGGCATTGAAAGAAAGGTTGGCAGCGGCTTGATACGCATTCTGTTAAAATGCACGGAAAAGAGGCTGATCATCGAGATCAAAGATGATGGTGTAGGGATGCAGCCGGAAGTGCTGGAGAAACTCAATCAGCAGCTTGAACAGCCGGTTTATGAAAGTATTCAGCTATCCAAAGAAAAGGGTGGAATTGCAATTGCGAATGTGAATAACCGAATCCATCTGATCTTTGGAGAGGAGTATGGAATGACGGCTTACAGCACACCAAATGTTGGAACGGATATTATTATTAACCTTCCGCTTATCACAAGCGAAAGGCAGATAAAGGATTTGAAGGAATAGCGTGAAACGAGAAATCTTAAGAATGGAACGTGTTACCTGTATGGAACAGGGACGCAAGCTTTTGAACAATTTTAATTTTCAATTATTTGAGGGAGAAGTCATGGGGCTTGTCCCCCTGGATTCGTATGGTCTGGATGAATTTGTGGACTGTGTGCAGAACAATCGACAATTGTTGTATGGAAGTGTATACATTCGGGAGAAACTGGTTAATACCTACGAGGTGCGTCCGAGAGACAAGAATAATGTATATTCTATTTTTCGAGATGAGAATTTGATACAGGGGCTTACTGCGGCGGATAATGTGTTTTTGATCCGGAAGGGGTACAGAGGTTTTTTTATCAATGATTCTCTGATTCAGCGGCAACTTAAAAAACTTGGGCAGGACATGGAGATTGAGATTCGTGCAGGTAAAAGAGTCCGAGAGATGACCGACCTTGAAAAATATGTTATTGAGATCGTGAAGGCGTATATAGGGAAAGCGGATATTGTCATTCTGCAGGATATTGGCTCATCTCTTCACATAGAAGATATGGGGAAAATAGAGAAAGTGATCCGGTATTATGCTGAAAAAGGGCTTTCTTTCATCTACATCAGTGCAAGAACTGAAGAATTGAATCGTCTGTGCGACCGGGTATCTGTTATGTCCCACGGAAGGATCATTAAAGTATTAGAGCAAAATAAGATGAAAGAGAGTCTGGAAAAATATTATTTTTTCCCGCACCAACCGGCAGAAACAAATGGGACAAACACAAGAAAAGAAGGGGAGAAAATCTTCCGTTGTGAAAATCTTTGTTATAAAAGCATCCAGAATCTTTCTTTTGACGTGGAGCGAGGGGAATGCTTGCTGGTCAGAGACTTAAATAAGTTTGACTGGGGAGATTTTATCTCGGTGCTTTCGGGGGCAAAGCTGCAACAGGGAATGGTATGGCGGGGTTATGGACGAGGACGAAAGGTGAGAAGAAAAACGGCTGTAATTTTGGAAAACCCCACAGAAACAATGTTGTTTCCGGAAATGTCCTGTGAGGATAATCTGTGCCTGACATTGGATCACAGGATTGGAAGGCTGTGGTGGAGCAAAAAGAAACGAAAGAACATAGCGAGAGAGATTTTTGGGCGGGAGGTAGCTAGAAAGGTTAAAGACTTATCTTTGAAAGAGAAGTATGAACTCGTATATTACCGGATCCTGTTACAAACGCCGGACATTGTATTTTGCTTTTTTCCATATAGAAACGTAGACAGAGAGACGCATCAATTCACGAATGAATTTTTAAAAAAATTCCTCTCAAAAAATATTGCAGTTGTAA
>JAUNGR010000149.1 GCA_030524485.1 bacterium
GCAGCAGCTCTACAAGCCGCTCTTTCCGGCACAGAGAAATCAGGTTTTTGTCCAGACGCAGGGGGTATTTTTCGATTTGAGCGCGTACCGCTACGGAAACCTCGTCTTTGGCATTGGGATCTTCTTTCCAGGAAAGATAATACTTTTCCGGTGTGCCGGTGGTACCGTAACGCGCCCCCTCCGAATCATTGCCAGCCAGGACAAGCCCAACAGTGGCAAAGAACTGCATGATCATATCCGGGCGTTGGTTTGTCAGGTTCTGGCGAATGCCCTCTGACATGGAAACCGTGCTGCGCTTCAGCTCTATGACAGCAAAAGCGATACCGTTGATGTACAGCACCAAATCAGGGCGCTTGTGTTTGATGGTTACTTCTTCGGCAATGTAAAAATCATTTTCCAGCGGATGCTCCCAGTCCACAAACTGGACTGTGATTTTATGCTGGCCGACAGACTCGCTGACCTTGACGCCGTAGCGCAGCTTTTTATAGGTCTGCTCATTCAGGTCGTAAAGGTTCACCGACTGATCTCCGGCAGCATCTTTCAGCTCCTTCAAGGCGCGGTTGATAAGTACCGGCGAATAGCCCTTGCGGGTCAGAAATTTTGTCAGCAGTTCGGTTTCAATATTGGAGTTTTTCCGTTCGGTGAAATCGCCCAGATAGGTATAACCCAGTTTCTGGGCAAATAGCTTTATAACACGCTTCTGCGTGGCTTTTTCCCGTTGGCCAATACTCATGGCTCTCCTCCTTCGTTTGAATATAATTCATCGAAGCAAGCTGCATGTTGCGAAAAATCCAATTCAGCAATGTTTTGAACAACCGCTTGGCTCCAATACTGGTATCTGGAATTAAAAAATAGGTTCTTGCGCATTTCCTTTGGGTATTTAGGATCGAACATATCCATCACGCAAAAAGCTAATGCCCAGCTTTGGATTGGAACAGTAAACTTTATGTTTTGCGTTCCTATTTTTTTCAAGAATCGTGAGGACTGCGTTAATATCCATTCATTTTCAGCTGCCCACTCCGTTTTTGTATCCCAGCATCGTATAATGGTATTTATTATTTTACAAAAGATGCTTGCAACATTGTCTGCCAGTTGAATCAGTTCCTCTGTTTGACTATCTGCAAACTTAACAGCCACATCGAAATGTTTAAGTTCTTGCTTTAACATTTCATCGATACCTGAAATATTATCATGAACAATATCAATTTTTCTGGTATCACAGTTGCGCTCAATTTCAATTACTTCCAACAACTCTGAAAGCGCATTAAGATTAGCAAATTTCCGATTTGAATAACTTCCAAACTTTAGAAAGTCATTTACAAACGTCTTTTCAATTTCTCTGTTCTGAATCTCTGAAACAGCCCAAACCAATCCATTTCCAACTGAGGGAATATGTTGATATGAATAGGTCTTTAAGTATTCAAACAGTTCACGCACACTTGTTTCTGTAGCTCGCTTTGTTAGTTTGCAGAATGTAGCAAATAGCTCATCTTTTTCTTGCGAAAGGTCACTCACCAACGAGTAATATTCTACCGGGAACTGTTCTCTTGCTTGTTCTCCCAAAATGGCAAATAGCAGAAGCGATGCCAGATAGAATTTTTTATCATACAAACAAATCGAAAAATGGATATTATCTAAAATATTATCCAAGAAGTATTCTAAAGCATCATTGTTTTCTTTTGCGAACAGGGAGTTTCCTTTCAGTTCTTTCTCAGTTGCAAATCGACTCTTAAATGCTGCATATTTCTGACGAAGCAGCTGTTCACTTTGCATATCATGAGTAACAACAGCTGCCAAACAAAAATGGCGCTGTGTTCCATAATTTAGTTTTTCATTCTTATCAGTTATGCCACCAGTGTTTCCTGCTTCATCTAGAAATAGACGCATTAAACATGTCACCTCCCGTGGATATTAGCTTTCAAATAGATCTTCGCACTTTTTAATTGCTCGCTGAATATCTGCGTCCTTGAAATAAGCCTTTTTCAGCTTATCTCTCCATTCTTTATTAGAACGAATCAAATCTTTAATCGATGCTGCGGAAATTTCCTTGCCTTCCCGCCGCAAGTCGCAAATTGCCATATCTACCGTTGCCAAAAGCTCCAGCTCATTGACACTTGTGTACTGGAACTGCGACACCAGCCAATCCACATCTCCCTGCTTTCCCCAGTCCTGCAAATAGGTCAACGCCTGTTGCATTTGCACACCTTTTTCAAAACGGCTGCCCTTTTCGTTCCTTTTGACCTGAATATACTTGTTTTTCTGAGCAATCGGCTCGCCGCCTTTATAGCGGACTTCATCAGCGTAGGGACCAGCCGCTTTTTTATGAAAGGCGGAAATATCCGCCTGCTCCTTGCGGCGAACGAGATAAAGCAGCTTCTGAACTTTTTTACGTCCCAGAGGGTACTTCTCGGAATAGAAAGCGTTCACAATTCCTGCGATCATGACTGCATCATCAAAATGCTGATTGTGTGCTGGTTGCCTTTCCTGAAGAATCTGTGTTTTCGGCTGTTCTTTTCTATCTGCATCCACCAGCCGAATCCGTCCGGTGAGCAACTCCTGCATCATGCCCTGCTTGATCTGTTGGTACTTCGCCAGTTTCTTTTCCAACTGTACAAGCTCACTGTCCATATCAGAAAGAACTTGAGCGATGGCCTGTTGCTCTACTAATTCTGAGGGTGCTTTAAAAGTAAAATCGACAAAATCTTTTTGATACAAATGGTTGATTGTCGAACCGGCAGACAATTTTGCGAGAAAGTTGTCAAACAAAAATGAATTCAGTATGTGATAAACAAAATTAGGATCAAATGAATCTTCTTTTGCAGGGCGAATAACAAAAACACCACTATTTAATGTTGTAGGTTTTTGGATATTAGAAATGTACGCTACTTTTCCAATGGTTCCATCTTTGGTAAGCAAAATATCGTGTTTTTTGATTTGAATATTCAAATCTTGCCTATATCTTTTTTCATCGACAAAGTGGCATGTTTCCCATTTAATTCTGCCGTTATGAAAGTCTGTTCCTGTTACCAGATAAGCATATCCTGACTGTAAATACTCCGAAGTCGTTAATCCTTGCCAACCTATCCTTGCTTTTAGTTTGGCACTCTCTGCAAAATTTAGTTCTTTCCACTCCCCAGAAAACCCCGGCAGTCGTTTTTTGCCAGTGAGCAATTCCTGCATGGCCCCCTGCTTGATGGCCTTCTTTTTCTCAATCAGCTTTTGCAGGGAGGAAATCAGGCTGTCTATATCGGAAAGGGCTTCGGCAATAGCGATTTGTTCTTCTTGCGGAGGCAACTCTATTTCCATTTGCGCGATATTTTCTACTGTTACGCCTTTAATAGATGTACCTTGAGTTTTTTCTGCCATTATTTTCATTTTGATCTGAATACAATAGGCAAGAAAACGCGCATCATGTTTTTTACTTACCAAGCTTGTAAAATCTTGGCTTGTGCAAACTTCAACAGGAGCTATGGCGACCTTCCCAACCCCAACACGAGAGACCACCAGTACAGTGTTTCTAGGGCAAATATGAGTCGCCGACTTAGCAACTGCTTCCGCTGTTATATGGCGAGTGATATTAATTTTCCATATGGAGCTTTCCATTAAGTCCGATGACGAAATCCAAGGTATATTTCCACGCCAGAAATTTTCTACTTGCTTGCTAGGAGTTCCGCCCCCAATAAAATCACAAATGTCTTTCAGCTTGACAGTATTCCAACCGCTTTTCCTCACCATACAAACCCCATCCTTTCCAGATGAGATTTGACCTTGGCCTCATACTGGTCCACTTCATCTTCGCATTCCTTCAGGGTATACTCATACCGCTCTACTAGCTGGGTTACACGGGCAGAAAGATGATGGGACACCGCCTCGTGAATGGCATCAATTCCGCTGTAAATGGTGGCAAACCACTTTTCCTCCACCAGCAGGTGGCGAATCTCCTCCAGCGTCAGCTGAGGGTATTTTTTCTCCAGTTTAGTATCCAGATCCGTCTCGGCCTGTTTAATTGCTTTCTTGTAATTGCTTTCGGCATCCAACAGGGACATATACTCTTTTAATACAGCCAATTCTTCTTTTGCTGCGGGATCTTTCTTGATTGCTTTGATACGGGCACTGATAGTGGCCTTTTTCAGATCATCCAGTTGAGCAAACAGTCCGTCCTCGCCGCTGTTTTCTTCAGCCAGTTCTTCCAGCTTGGCGGACACCTCATCCAGTTGGCCCCGAAGGGTATCCAGTGCCTTGACATCCTCCTCAAAAAAGTGTGCGGCAATCAAAGCCTTGGGGAGCAGCTTACCCTCAAAGCCCTTGATCTTATCGGTCTTGACCTCGATGGTCTGGCCGTTTTCTTTTTTCTTCTTGGTCACATATTCATAGGCAATTTCTCGCCCGGCCTCATAGCCGTCATAACAGACCGCATACACATCGTCCTGCATGTTCTCCGCCCAGTACTCCATCAGCACTTCATAGACATCATATTTGTCGAGAAGAGCCACCTGAGCAAAATCATTCAGAAGCTGCTCGGAAATTTTGACAATCAGCTCTTTGGGGCGAATATCCCGACAGAGTTGCATCAAATCGTGGGTAACAGTCTCCTTCCATCGGGCATAGGCATCGTCCACCTGGTCGGCATGGCGGATAAACTCCGGGTGGGAGGTAATCGTGGAAACCACTTCGTCCTTGCCCACCGCCGGA
>JAUNGR010000150.1 GCA_030524485.1 bacterium
TAAATCGCATATTTCATCATCCAACCTCTGCTAACATCCTATTGCATTCTGTCATGATTTCCTCTGAAACTTCTCCGACAATCTCTTTTGCAGATAATTCTGTAATCTTTACCTTTCCATAACCTCTGGAACCATTTCCGCCCAGATAGTCGTACTGCAAGAGTTTAAATCCCATGCACAGTATTTCAAAATCCTTTTTAATTTTTTCTTCGTCCACACTACCTGTGCCAGATAATTCATACACAATCTCTAAAGGAAAGCTTGCACCACGCACCACTCTTTCTATTTGTCTCGGATTTGCAACCCCTGTCGTTCGAGAGATGGTATTCTCAAACTTGATTTCCGTTTTTGAGGCCACTCCCTGTTGCCTTAAGTCATCCCAATTATCCATAATCATATCATAAAAGAGTACTCGGCTACTCTTATGTAATTTTGAACTTCCAAATAGGTCCGTCAGCGACTCATCATCCTCATCCGGTCTGCTTGCCATTCTTGTATTATACTGCTTTGCCAATAGGGTACGCATCTTCCCCTTTAGGCTGCTGCCTGGAATCATTGGAGAATTGCTTTTTGCATCCTTAATCACTGGAGAATCAACCGCTCCAATTGCAGAAAAGACAGAAGAACCTCCGATATGCATTCCTGTCAATACCTCAAGTTTCCCTCTAATCATTACTTTTGTTAACATAGACCCTCTTCCTCCTACACGCTCAATCTCTTCCGCCTTCAAATTTGTGATAGGCCACCAACGCTTCCATATATCGACTGAACAATAAATATTTCTTTTTGCTATCCTTAATCTCAGTAATATAATACAACAAATGTGCATTTTCTTGAAACCGCTTTACAGATTCTTCTCTACCAGCCTCATATACCACACGCACTTTTAGATAGTTGATTCTGCCAACCAATTCTTTATTGAGCTTTTCTTCCTTGCTTTCCCTGATATCATTATAAAGATCCATTGACATGGAAAGCAAGTTACGAATCTTCGATGTTGTGAGTGCTGATCCCTTTTTCCCTCCCTCTTTTTTCATAGCTTTAATAGCTTTCTCTGCCAGCTCCACATAGTTCTCCTCTGTAAGCGGCTCTGCTGGAGTATTTTCTGACTTTGGATTTGAATTTGTGAAGGTTCTGTTTTCATGCTGATTGTTTCTGTTTCCTCCACCTCTAGGCTGATTGTAGTTCATCTATTATGCCTCCTCCTCTTCTTCTGTTCTCTCGTTATATACATAAAGATACGCTGCCGTTATGGCTTCCTTGCGTTCTTGTTTGTTTCTAATCCACCGATACATCGCCTCTGAAAACTGTCTATAGGCTTGCTGCATCTTTTCTGTCTTCTCTTCCTCCCCTTTCCTCTCTTCTGGTTCCATACGGGAGAGAAGATAAACAAAGCGTGCCAGATTGATTTTTTCATCCATTTGCCGCATCAACTCGATAAGGTTGTAGAAAAAGTTCATGCCGTATCCTTCTGTGCTATCAAAAAAGAGCTGAATCTGTTTTAATTTTTCACCTATCACTTTTCCATAAAGCGATTCCACTCATAAGTGTGTTCCTCGGAAAAAACGGAGATTCCATTCTTGGTCGGAAGTGCTTTTGCCGCTGACTCAAGTAGCTCTGTCTCCGCTGCCATCAAATGAATGGGATAACTTGATGTATAAAATCCAATGCCTCCGGAGATTGTCAATGCACCACCTGTAAATCTTTGAAATGCCTTCCTTAAGTCCGCAAATGCCTCAATGACCTCATTCCATGCACCGACCAAGAATACATCATCACCTCCTGAATACACGATAGCAACACTGCGTTTCTTTTTTCCGTTTAAGAAAGTCTCATTTCCTTCCTCCAACAACCGGTTGATATAGCACTTGAAAAATAGAGATAACTGTCTGGACATTGCTGCTGTTCGGGAAAGAGACATAAACTTGGAGCTTCCATCTCGCATAAAGCCATCGACAAAGGCCTTGCCCAAATTATCGATATCTGCTCTAAGGACTCCCAAGCGTTCGATTCCCTCTGCTTTCTTTGCAAGCTGCTCAAAGGTTGGCTCTGCCGCATAACTTCCCACCCAAAGATTCGTACTCATGAACTTTCCCATATGTTCTTTGTTCTTGGTATAGATGCGTACATAGGGTCTTTCTCTCATCAATACTCGCATATCCTTTTCACTGGCAACGGATTGTAAATATCTGCCAAAGGGCAGCTCCAAACTTTCCTTCTCCTCCTTGTCTAAAATCACAAAAAAGTTCTGATAAAGAACATCCGATGACAAACTAAGCAGTGCTGCACACATTTTGCAACAACCATTTGTATCTATCTTTCCTGTACGTCTACAAATTTTGCATTCCCTTTCTCCCTTATGCCGCATTCGATTCAATGCCAATATTTCTTGTGCATTGTAACGATGCGTTTTTTTCTTTGATTGCATACGGGAAATGGTGCGATACAACTCTGGATAGCAGCCCTCTGGTTCGTTTTTCAAATCCATCGCACTACAAGCGACACTTCCCCCCGCAATGTACAATGCAATGTCATAGTGTGTTTCAAACCAGTAATTTGTCTCTGCCTCAAACTCTGCCAAAATTTTGCTTACCTGCTCTGTATTTGGCAACAACATATAACAGTGTCCTCCGCCTGCATAAATCAAATTGGTACGGCTTAATGACAAACGCTGCAGCAACTCATCAATCAGAAATTCCATCAAAAGCTCCAAATAGAAACTGCGTGAACGAAGCCCTTTCAAGGCTCCCTCGCTTGAGATGGTATAGATGAACTTCTGGATACCTGACACATCCAGAGAATAGAGCAAAAAAGTCTTTTTTTCGTAAGTCTTTTGTGCATCCACAAATAATTCCGTGTAATAATCTTGTTTTCCCTGAGAGGAAAGCCACTGCTCCATGCAAGCTGCAATTGCCGCAGTCAATTTCATATGGTCATAGAGCGAGATATCTGCCAATTCTTTTCGAGAAGTAGAGGATGGAATATAGCTAAGATTGGATTCCAATACCGTCAAAAGGGAATTTAAGTAAGCATCGTCCTTCAACAGGCTCTCTTTCATATTCTTAAGACAGTCTGTGATATCTCGAATCACCTCTCTATAAAAATCTTCCCTCATCTGAATGGGCTGGTCCGTTGGATAATTGATTGCAGACTTTGAATTTAATCTCTGCATCTCAAAATGAGCCGTGCCATTCCTCCCATTGAGTAGATTAAATACACTCGAAAGAGGAATCTTTTTGTCAAATCCATACTCTGGATTTTCTTTTTGCCGGCGGTCTGTCGCAGCAGCAACATTGTCTGCATAGTAAGTCAGATATGCAATCGCATCTGTGTTTAAATGTGCCGTTTTCAGGTTTGCTCCATGGTGATAACGCACACAATTTAGAACTTCCTTATCCTGAATCCCCACTTCATCTTTTAAATATTGATAACCGCTCTCACTGTGATTCCTGCCATCTCCGCCTCGATACACTACCTTTCCGATGTCATGCAGCAACGAACCCACTATAATCTTAATTTGTGTGTCTGTCATTTCGATCCGCTCCATTCTCTATCAATCTGATTGCTCCCATCCCCATGGATGTTTTAATTCCAATCCCTGAATACTCTCCCACATGAAACAAAAAATCTGCAAAACGGCACATGGTCTGTGTTCCGCCAAAACGCAGGGTAAGACTTCCAACAAAACTTGGCACGGAGGTCGATTCAAGGAAAAAACGTGTGCTTTTTAGGTTATATCTTACAATCTGTGTCGCCTTTACCAGCTCCTCCAAGGCATCTTCATCCCTCATATCCTGTGTCGGATCCATCGCTGCATAGCGATTCATTAAGCTAATGTACATGGCACGCACATCTGGGTGAAAGACATAACTTCCATTGATTTTAAATGCTGTTGGTGTCAAAAATGAGAGTTGAAGATACCTGCTTGCGTCTCCCTCATACATACGTCTACTCAACTGTTCCAACGGCAGCTCCATCAACTGTTTTTCCTCAAACTTAATCTCCATCTCGTTCTTTTTGATAGAAATAGAAGATCTAAGCATCAAGCCTTCCAAAATAATGCCTCGCCGAAGTTCCTCCGCCATCGTTGTAATGACCCAATACCACCTTCCATCGCTGTATTCCAGATGCTGTGCATAAGCATGACGTTCTGGTCGATGTAAGAGTTCTCCCAACTCCTCACTCAGAAGCTCCATCAATGCTCCCTGAAACAGAGAACCCATCTGATACGACAGATTAGCCTCCTTCTCCAAACGTATTTTCAGTCTGCTTAACATCCCGCTCTCTCCTGTCCCTATTTTCTCATCTATCTTATCTAAATTTTAAACCTGAGTTGTTTCTTCACTACAAATTTTATAACCCATATTTTTTCTATACTTTTACAATATACTACAAAATTCCCTATTATACAATATATTTCTCGCTTTTATTTAGATATTTTTAACAATTTTCTTTCTTTGGAATAATATTTTCATAGGTTCTTGTTTGCTTCTCCATAGCTTTACTTCCCCATTAAAAAAGAGGCTTCCCATCTCTGGAAAACCTCTAGCGTTAAATCTTAGGTCTCTTCTACTACTGCTTGAATTACTTATTCGTCTTATTTTCCGATAACCATTTATCGTAACCAGACTTCTCCTCCTCAGAAAAACCCAGTACCTTCATGGCATCCTCT
>JAUNGR010000151.1 GCA_030524485.1 bacterium
ACTTGTGTCAGCGGCTGCTGTGGTTGTGCTCTCTGCTGCACTTGTGTCAGCGGCACTGCTGTTTGTGTTTGAGCTTCCTCCGCAGGCTACCAAGCTTCCTGCCATTGCTGCTGCCAGCATCAGGCTTGCAATACGTTTCTTCATCATAACTACGTTTCCTCCTCTTTCTTTCCCTCTCGGTTTTTATTTGTCTTTATTAAGTTGTTTTCACAACTCCTTTGTTATGGCTTTATTATACGGATTTTCCTGTACTTTCTGAATGGAATTTTCCTCAAAAAAGATTCAATTTTTATGCATCTTTTTGAGTCCCCCCTCTTTTTCTCCCCAAAAAGATGTATTTTTTCTTCAAAAACCATACTTTTTTCCGATTGTATTCAGGCTATCTGCATTTTTTTATATTTTTTTGCCCTTCCTTTTTCTGATTTATTTGACAAAATTCCCTTCACCGCCTATGATGGTAACAGGGGTAAAATACCTTATCTTTTTTTGCTTATTTCTAGGGGAGGGCTACTTTATGTTGACACGAGTAAAAAAAATTTTTCCACACACCATAAGGGGGAACATTCTTTTAAGCACCGCTGCTGTCATCTTTCTCATTGCAGCCATCACGGTCTCTGTCTGCTTTTCTGTCTTTCAATCTTTCTTACAAAAAGCAAACATTCAGTCTACGGAATTCAATTTAAAGGTGATTTCCAACAACGTTTCTGCGGACTTAAAAAACATCCTGTATTTTGCAGACTGGTGTACCAATAACACGGATATCGCTCAGTATCTGGAGGCGTTTCACAGTCAGACCACCATGCCTTCCATCTCATCCGGCGATGCTTCGCTGCGCAAACTGGCTCTGACCACCTATGAGCGTCTGAAGGAGGAATATAACAACACCCATTCCTATGATAATATTTTTCGGGTTGTGATTTCCCCCAACAATCGCCACAATTTTTTGCAGATTTCCAACAGCTATCTGCTCACTTCCTCCGCTGTAGCGGACACTCTGTATGCTTCTTCTTATTTTCAGGAGTTGCTGGAGGCTCCCTCCTATGCTTGGGTGGGTCTACATCCCGACCCCTTGCTTCCCTACGAGGAGGAACTCTTCTTTCCTATTGTAAGGCCGATTTATGGCAGATATAATACGAAGATAGTGGGATGGGTCTATCTGTCGGTCTCCGATGACTTACTGTTACACTACATAGCCTCCTCCCCTCTGGAGGAAGACTCCACCTTTTATCTCACCATCGGAGAGCACAGCTATCTGTTCACCGGTTCCTCCTTTCAGGAAAGCACACTTCCCACTCCTGCGAAACAGCCTCTGCATTACCAGAGTTTTCAGGAAAGTACCACTGCCTCCTATGTGTTGGATGCCGAGGGACATCGCCGAGTGATGGTGAGCTGTCCCATCGACATAGATGGCTGGAGCATCTCTCAGCTCATCTCCACCCAAGCACAGTCCGAACAGCAGCAACTCTATTTCTGGATTATTGTTGGCATTACGCTTTGTATTTTGATGACAGGTCTTCTTCTCTACCTGTTATTAAACCGCAGTATCACCTATCCAGTTGCTCTGCTGAAGCAGAAAATCACTGCCATCTCACAAGGAGACTTCTCCCCTGACGCTTCCATCGAATGGGACAATGAGTTCGGCACCATCGGAAAAGGCATCAACCGCATGGCAGAAAATGTCGTTTCTTTGATGAACAAGCGAGTGGAGGACGAGAAACAGAAAAAAGACTTGGAATACCAGATTTTGCAGAGTCAGATCAATCCTCATTTTCTCTACAATACCTTAAATTCCATCAAATGGATGGCAACCATCCAAGGAGCCTCCGGCATCGCTGAGATGACCACCTCCCTCTCAAGGCTGATGAAAAATGTCTCAAAAGGCACTGCTACAAAGATAGCCCTGCGAGAGGAACTGGAATTGGTCAAAGATTACTTTTTGATTCAACAGTACCGCTACGGCGGCAGCATTACCCTGAATTTTGAGATTGCAGACGAGGATCTCTACCGCTGCCAAATTCACCGCTTTACCCTACAACCCATCGTGGAAAATGCTCTTTTTCACGGCATAGAGCCAAAAGGTTGTGCCGGAAACATTCTCATACGGGCGGAGGGAAGCTATCGGGAGGACGGCAGCCACCTGCTGCTCATCTCCGTCTCAGACAATGGCGTTGGCATGACACAGGAGAACATAGAAAAGGTCCTGCGAGGGGACAGCACCTCCTCCGCCGAATTTTTCCGACAGCTTGGCATCAACAATGTCAACCGACGTATTCAGTACGAATTTGGAGAGAGTTATGGCATTTCCATCACCAGTGAGGTGGGCATAGGTACGACCATGACCATCACTCTCCCCTTTCTCTTATAAACCACCACTCCAAACTAGGGAGGAAACCACAGTTTGTGAAAGGCACAAACTTGATAGATACTAGGAGAACAGAACTATGATAAAATTATTGATTGTGGACGACGAACCTTTGGTACAAATCGGCATCAAATCCATGCTGCATTGGCAGGACCTCGGCATTGAGGTCTGCGGCACGGCTATGAACGGCGAGGTAGCTTTTCATATGATTGAAGAGCTGTCTCCGGACATTGTCATCACGGACATCAAGATGCCCATCTTAAACGGCTTGGATTTGGTAAAAAAATCCAGAGACAGCTTTGGCTCCATTCCCCTTTTCATCGTGCTGACCAGCTATGAGGAATTTTCTCTCATCCGTCAGGCCATTTCCTACCAAGCCATCGACTATCTGGTAAAATTGGAATTGGACGCTGCCGGTCTGGAGAGTGCCATCCGCCGTGCTTTGGAACGTCTGGAGGAACTTAGAGCCAGCGAAGCTTATCGACAGGCAGGGGGAAACACACTCCTGCAAAGCTATGACTATAAGGACAAATTTTTTATGCGGCTTTTGCACAATCTGTTTGACAATCCAGAGCAGTTTTACATTCAGTCCAAGGATTTGAAGCTGGACTTCTCAGACTGCTGTTACCTTGCCGTCCACGGAGAAATCCACAGCGATACGGCCTCCTCTATGGATGCGGCACGCCAGAGCAATCTCTACTCCAGCAGCCTGCAAATGATTCAGGAGATTTTAAACAAGCACCTGCCCTGCTATGTGCTTTCTCTGGACAAAATCCACTTTGCTGTGATTTTCCATGCCGCCGAGCTATCCTCCTTAAATCTAGCAGCTATCCAGAAGGCCTTAGACAATGCCTGCACGATGGTTCATAATTATTTCAATGTATGGCTGACGCTCGGCATTGGCAATCCAGTGGATGAGGCCCTCAAAATCAGTGTTTCCTATCAGGAGGCATGGCAGGCCTTCAATTTGAGCAAGCGTGAGACTCCCATCACGCCTTTCTCCAGTGTCAGCAAGGACTCTTTCCGGAACGCCTTCAACATTCTCTACCTTGCACTTTCCCTGCTTCCAATGGGGAAGAAAGCCTGCAGGAAATTTTCTCGGCTTACCCAAATGGCTACCGCTCCATCTACAAGATGGAATCTGTGCTGGAAGTCACCCACTGGCTCAACACGCTCCGAGACGGACTGTGCGAACTGCTTAAGAGCAAAAGAAAAACCTACAAAGACCATGTGATTTCCAACGTGCAAAAGTATATCAACTCCCACATTGAGGACAAACTTTCCCTAAACGATGTGGCTGCCGTGTTTGGTCTCAGTCCCAACTATCTCAGTGCCTTATTTAAGAAAAATTGCAGCATCGGTTTTTCGGAATACATCACCCAAAGAAAGATATCCCGTGCCAAAACCATGCTTTTGGAGCAAAATATGAAGATTTATGAGGCTGCTGACCGCTTGGGCTTTGAGAGTGCCTTCTATTTCAGCAAGGTCTTTAAGAAAGTAGAGGGAATTTCGCCAAGAGAATACATTCAGGCAAGAACCAAAGAAGAGGAGAACTCTTGATAGAACAATGCAAACTTGTCTATCAGACAACAAAAGAGCCGCCATCCCACACCAAGGGACAGCGGCTCCCATTTACGATTCTTAAGATTCTTCTAGCTTCTTTTGGGGAAGACGTTCAAATACCATATCATAGCCGTCATTGCCATAGTTGAGGGAGCGATTGACTCTGCTGATGGTGGCCGTCGATGCGCCTGTATGCTCCGCAATCTCCAGATAAGTCTTTTTTTCACGTAGCATCCTTGCCACCTCGTACCGCTGAGATAAGGACAGCAGCTCATTTATGGTACATACGTCCTCAAAAAAGCGGTAACACTCCTCCGCATTTTCCAAAGCCAAAATCGCCTCAAATAAATGATCCACTGCCTCCGTTTTAATCTTCTTGTTCATCTTCTCTGCCCTCTTTTCCTTGTTCTGTCTGCGGCCCGCAGACAGGCTATTCTTAGTGCCTGTCCACGTATTGTATTTTCACATTTTAGCACATTAAAGTCGAAAAATCAAGCCAGCTATGAAAGCATATATTTCTCCACCACATGAGCCACGCCATCCTCATCATTGGTCAAAGTGATGTAATCCGCCGCCATCCGCACGGGCAGAACCCCATTTCCCATCGCTACCCCCAGTCCGGCATACTGAATCATGGTCAGGTCGTTGTATCCGTCGCCGCAGGCTATCATCTCCTCCCTGCGAAGGCCATCAACAAGCTGGATGTGGAGCACGTGGCAAATTTTTTTGGGTGTGTGGTGTTTAG
>JAUNGR010000009.1:0-11334 GCA_030524485.1 bacterium
ATCTGCTGCGGTGAGTCCTTAACACAGAGAGAGCAGGGCATCACAATCGACTGGATTCGTCAGCAGATTAAGATTGCTTTCTTAAATGTAAGTGCAGAGCAGGCAAAGACCGCTGTGATTGCCTATGAGCCAATTTGGGCCATCGGAACCGGAAAGACCGCTACCACCGCTCAGGCAGAGGAAGTGTGTGCAGCAATCCGTGCTTGTATCGGGGAAATCTACGATGAGGCTACCGCTGAGGCCATCCGCATTCAGTATGGCGGCTCCGTGAACGCAGGCAACGCAGCTGAGCTGTTTGCACAGGCTAACATCGATGGCGGTCTGGTGGGCGGCGCATCTTTGAAGGCAGATTTCGGAAAGATTGTAAACTACAAATAAGAATGTTACATAACAGAGTGAAAGTGCAAGAGAGCAAGGAGGCATAGATAGATGAGCAAAAAACCAACGGTTTTAATGATTCTGGACGGATACGGTTTAAACCCAAAGACAGAGGGAAATGCGATAGCACAGGCGAAAAAACCGGTGATGGACCGTCTGATGAAGGAATATCCGTTTGTGAAGGGCAATGCGAGTGGTCTGGCAGTGGGACTTCCGGACGGCCAGATGGGCAATTCTGAAGTTGGACATTTGAATATGGGAGCGGGAAGAATTGTATATCAGGAGCTGACCCGTATCACCAAGGCCATTCAGGATGGGGACTTCTTTGAAGTGCCGGAATTTTTGCAGGCAGCAGAGAATTGCAAGAAGAATGATTCGGCACTGCATCTGTTCGGACTGGTCTCCGACGGTGGCGTACACAGCCATATCACCCACATTTATGGTTTGCTGGAGCTGGCAAAGAGACAGGGCTTAAAGAAAGTATATGTACACTGCTTCTTGGATGGCCGTGACACACCGCCATCTTCTGGCAAGGGCTATGTGGAGGAGTTGGAGGCTAAGATGCAGGAGCTGGGTGTCGGCGAGGTCGCTTCTGTGATGGGACGTTACTATGCGATGGACCGTGACAGCCGCTGGAATCGTGTGGAGCTTGCCTATAAGGCAATGACCAAGGGTGAGGGGCTTACAGCCACTTCTGCACCAGCAGGCATTCAGGCTTCTTACGACGATGGAAAGACCGATGAGTTTGTGCTTCCGACCGTTGTGACCAAGGATGGCAAGCCGGTGGCTGTGATTTCCGACAACGATTCCGTAATTTTCTTTAACTTCCGTCCGGACCGTGCAAGAGAGATCACACATGCTTTCTGTGACAATGAATTCACAGGTTTTGAGAGAGAAAAACGTCTGAATCTCACCTATGTTTGCTTTACCGAGTACGATGAGAACATTCCGAATAAGTTGGTTGCTTTCAAGAAGGAGACAATCAACAATACCTTTGGAGAGTTTTTGGCAGCACATGGCTTAAAGCAGGCAAGAATTGCGGAGACAGAGAAATATGCACATGTGACCTTCTTCTTCAACGGCGGTGTGGAGACACCGAACGAGGGAGAGGACAGAATTTTGGTGAAGTCCCCGAAGGTAGCCACCTACGATTTGCAGCCGGAGATGAGTGCACCAGAGGTTTGTGAGAAGCTGGTGGCAGCCATCAAGTCTGGAAAATACGATGTCATCGTCATCAACTTTGCAAATCCGGATATGGTTGGACATACAGGTGTGCTGAGTGCCGCAATCAAAGCGATTGAGACTGTGGATGCGTGTGTGGGCAAGGCAGTTGATGCCATCAAGGAAGTGAACGGACAGATGTTTATCTGTGCGGACCATGGCAATGCAGAGCAGTTGATTGACTACGAGACCGGTGAGCCTTTCACCGCACATACCACCAATCCGGTTCCCTTTATTTTGGTAAATGCGGATCCGGCTTACAAGCTGAGAGAGGGCGGTTGTCTGGCAGACATCGCTCCGACTCTGATTGAGCTGATGGGAATGACTCAGCCAAAAGAGATGACAGGAAAATCCTTGTTAGTAAAATGATAGGATTCTCCTGTGGCGAATCACCACGCCGCCTGTATTCATAATCTGGGCTATCGCCCTATTGATTCATGCAGGCTTGGTTGTCAAATGCCTGTGCATCCTTGGATGCGAGCATCCAGTCTACCCAGTCGCTTGACAACACTTTCAGAGTAAAAGGAAATCCCTCCTCCCCCCTGTTGGTTTATAAAAAACAGGGGGGAGTTTTTTGAAAAATATGTTGCATTTTAAGAAAAAATAAGTATAATATAGATATATAAGAAACGTATGTTCGGAGAGGTTGGTGAAATGCATGGAACGCTATCGAATTATGTTGGTGGACGATGAGGAGGAAGTGCGCAAGGGCATCATTCGTAAGATTGACTGGGAGAGTCTGGGCTTTCAGGTGGTAGGGGATGCGGAGAATGGGGAGGAAGCCTTGGAGAAGATTGAGCAGTTGGAGCCGGAGGTGGTGATGACGGACATTCGGATGCCCTACATGGATGGATTGACGCTCTGTTCGCGGATTCGTCAGAAGTATCCTTCGATCAAACTCTTGATTTTTTCTGGCTTTGATGACTTTGATTACGCACAGCAGGCCATCAAGTTAAATGTGACCGAGTATATTTTGAAGCCGGTGAATGGCGAAGAGTTGACGGAGATTCTCAATCGAGTGAGGGAGAACTTGGACGAGGAGATTGCACAGAGACGCAACGTGAATTTGCTGCGGGAGAGTTATCGGAATAGTCTGCCCATTTTGCGAGAATTGTTTTTGAACAATCTGGTTCAGGGCAACCTCACGGAGGCAAATCTCGCAGAAAAGCTTCAGGAGTATGAGATAGATCTCTTGGGAGCACGCAAGTGGCTGACAGCTGTGATTGATGTGAAAAGCATGGAACTTGGCTCCGCTCTGTTTTTGCATCAGGAGCAGGAGCTGATTCCCATCTCGGTTCGGCAGCTGTTCGAGGACAACCTCCGCAAGTACTGTCGTTTTACCTCCTTTAACTCGACAGCGGGCCTAGTTTTGATCGCAGCGGTGGATGAGGAAAACAGCCAGACAGGATTCATCGATTTGTTGGGGGATGTCTGCAAGGAGTGCAAACGCATTCTTGCCGTCACGGTGACGGTTGGCTTGGGGCATAGTTGTAGCAAGTTGGAGGAGCTTTCGCTCTCCTATCAGGATGCCTTGGATGCACTGGGATATCGGGAGATTGCAGGGAGCGGCAAGGTAATCTGCATCAGCGATATGGAGCCGCTCAGCCGAGGAAAGCTGCAGTTGGAGACGAAGGACGAGGCAGATCTGGTCTCAGCGGTGAAGTTTGGAACACCGGAAAAGATTGAGGCGGTGATACAGGGCTTGACGGCACATATGGAAGATGTGAAGGTGCACATGCGTCAATATCAGATTTATCAGATGTCCATTTTGAATTGCTTGATTCGCCTGATGCAGCAGTACGATTTAAACGTAGATGCGATGTTTGATAAAGAGGAGAGTTATACGAAGCTAGTCACAGGAGTCGGAAAGCCGGAGGAGTTTGCAGCCTTGACGATTCCGATTGCGAAGCGGATGAACGAAGCGATGAATCGAGAGAGGGACAAAGCGACGAAGAAGGTGATTTTGGAGGCCAAACAGTACATTCAGGAAAATTATGCCAACCCGGATTTGTCAGTGGATCTGTTGTGCCGTCAGCTGCATATGAGTCCGGCTTACTTTTCTACTCTGTTTAAGAGGGAGACGGGGCAGACCTGTATCGCTTATCTGACGGAGGTGCGTATGGAGAAAGCGGTGGAGCTTCTCAATCGCACGGAGGACAAGACCTATGTGATTGCACAGAAGGTGGGGTATCCGGAGCAGAATTATTTTAGTTATGTCTTCAAGAAGCGGTTTGGGGTGTCACCGACAAAGTTTCGCAAGTAGATGGACAGGAGTGATGCCAGTAAAGAGGGAGGAGAAAAGATGCAGAGAGAGCAGAGATTGAAATTTGCAGAAGGGGGAAGCATACGTTCAACGATATTTGCCTATTTTACCATCAGTGCACTCATTGCGGTTTTTCTGGTAGCTCTTTCTCTCTATGTGAGGCTCTCGGGGCAGTTGGTGGCGACGATGCGGCAGGAAAATCAGATGCTCATCAATCAGGTCAATCGCTCCGTGGATGTGTATCTGCGGACGGTGATGAAACTGTCTGACTCCCTGTATTATGGGGTGATTAAGAATGAAGATTTGTCCTCCGAGACGGTCAATCAGGAGCTGAGACTGCTATATAACAACAATAAGGACAGCATCGCAAACATCGCTCTCTTGTCCGGAGAGGGGGAGCTTTTGGAGGCGGTTCCGGCAGCGAGGCTGAAGGGAGGAAATGACATCCGGCAGGAAAGTTGGTTTCAGACTGCCTTGGAGAGGACGGAAAATCTGCATTTTACCACTCCTCATGTGCAGCATATTTTTGACAACAATCAAAATCAATATCGTTGGGTCATCACCATGACGAGAGCGGTGGAAATCACCAACGGCACTGCCACAGACCAAGGGGTGCTGCTTTTGGATATCAATTATGCCAGCCTCAAGCAGCTCTTGGATAATGTGACTCTGGGAGGACAGGGCTATCTGTATATGGTCAGCGGCGGGGGAGAGCTGATGTATCATCCCCAAATGCAGCTCATTGATGCCGGATTGGTGGAGGAAAATCTAAAGGCCGCCGCCGAGTATCATGACGGCAGCTATGAGGAAACGTATCAAGGAGAAAAACGCTATATTACAGTGAAGACGGTGGGCTATACTGGCTGGAAGTTGATTGGAGTGATGCCGGAGCAGGGACTGTATCTGAATCGCTTAAAGACAAGGTTGTTCATTGTGTTTGTGATGCTTTTCTTTCTTATGGTATTGGCTCTGATCAATGCCTATATTTCCAGAAGAATCACTATTCCAATTCAGAGGCTGGAGGAATCCGTGGCGGAATTGGAGCAGGGCAGGTTGGATGCACAGATTTATATGGGAGGTTCTTATGAGATTCGTCACCTAAGCTGTTCCATTCAGGATATGGCTAAGCGCATTCAGGAGTTGATGAGGGACATCGTGGTGGAGCATGAGGCCAAACGAAAGAGTGAGTTTGATACCCTACAGTCTCAGATAAATCCGCACTTCCTTTATAATACATTGGATATCATTGTCTGGATGATTGAAAATGAGCAGAAAGCGGAGGCGGCGAAGATAGTGACCGCTTTGGCTCGTTTCTTTCGCATCAGTCTCAGTAGGGGAAAGAATATTATCTTGGTGAAGGATGAGCTGGAGCATGTACGCAGTTATCTGATGATTCAGCAGATGCGTTTTAAGAATAAATTTGTGTATCGGATGGAAGCCCAAGAGGAAACTTTGCACCTATCCAGTCTAAAACTTATGCTGCAACCTTTGGTGGAAAATGCAATTTATCATGGGATGGAATTCATGGATGGGGACGGAGAGATTCTGATACAGGTATATTTGCAGGACGGAGATCTGTGGTTTTTGATACAGGACAATGGTTTGGGGATGAATGAGGAGCAGGTGGAATCGCTTCTAAAGGAAAAAAGCCACATTCCGTCAGGACGAGGCTCCGGAATCGGAGTCAAGAATGTGAATGATAGAATCAAACTGTATTTTGGGGAAGAATATGGATTATCAGTGGAGTCGGAGCCGGATGAAGGAACCTGTATTCGCATTCACCTGCCCGCTGTTCCGATGTAGAGCCAAGGAGGAAAGAAAAAGAGGATTTGAGAAGAGAAGGCAGAGAGGATGGAAGAGAGAGGGACAGAGAAAGGGGGCAGAGAGGCGGATGAAGAGAGAAGCAAAAAGGAGAAAAAGAGAGGCACTGCTTTTGCTTGTCTGCCTGATAGGACTGGTGCTGCTCTTTTTGGCTTCCTCCACGGATTTGCTGATCAAAGAGCAGGAAAAGGAGATTTTTCATATTTCTATCATCATTGAGGAAACGGGAGATGAGAATTATGTAAATTTTCGCAAAGGCGTGGAGCAGGCAGCGGCGGACTTAAATGTGGATGTGAGTTTTGTCACTTTGTATGAGTCCAATCAGGAGAAGCAGCAGCTTGCATTTTTTAGGCGGGAGCAGCAGGACGGAGCACAGGCGATTGTTTTGGTACCTGTGGGGAAGATGAAATCCATTGTGGAGGAGAGCAAGAGCAACAGTGTGCCTCTGCTCTTGGTGAATACGGAGCAGCAGGAGGAGGATGTCTATGGGTTGCTCTCTCCGGATTATAGAAAGATGGGAGAAGACCTAGCTAAGGAAATCGGAAGGGACTGGGAGAGCGACACTTTGGTTTGCCTGATTGGGGAGGAGAGGCAGAGTGGTGTGAGCCAAAGTTTTGGGGAGGCTCTAAGCAGTGCCTTGGAGGAGGCGGGGTTTCACACAGAGATACTGGTGAAAGGGGAGGAGGAGAGCCTAGAGGAGGCTTTGGAGAGAGAAGGATGGAACGAAGAGAAGAGATTTGTGGCAGTCGCCTTGGAGCCGGGCAATCTTGAGGAAATGGCAGAGTTGCTCTCAGAAGGGGGAAGTGCGGGAAGCCGTATCGGCGGTTTGTACGGAAGGGGAAGCCGCATCTCTATCTTAAACTATTTAGATAAGAGAATTATCACAGGGATTATGGTGACCGATGAGTTTTCGGAAGGCTACCTAAGTGTACGGTACGCAGTGGAGGCGATTCGCAAACAGCCATCCATCGGCGTGAAGCAACTGGAGAGTTATTATATCGAGAAAGAAGATTTGCGGAAGGCAGAATATGAAAAGATGCTTTACCCCATCGAATAATGTGGAGGGAGAAGGATGGAGAGAGGAAGCAAAAAAGGGATAAGAAGGCGTTGCTTGGGAGCGGCACTGGCACTGTGTCTGTGTGTGGCATTTTTTTTGGTATGCTGTGACAAGGAAGCAAAAGAGGAAGAAAAGAAAGCCGTCCGAATTGGGGTTAGTTTATATCGGGGGGACGATACCTTTATCAACAACATACGAACGGAGTTGGAGAGAGAGGCAAAGCTCTATGAGCAGGAGTTGGGAATCAAAATTCAGTTGGATATTATGGATGCCAAGGGAAGCCAGAACACACAGAATATACAGATAGAGCGCTTTCTTTCGCTTGGTTGCGATGTGCTTTGTGTCAATCCGGTGGACAGAACCAATGCCTCGGTCATCATTGATATGGCGATGCAGGAAGAGGTGCCGGTGATTTTCTTTAACCGTCAACCAGTGGAGGAGGACATGGATCGCTGGTCGGACCTCTATTATCTGGGGGTGCAGGCGAAGGAGTCTGCCGTGCTGCAGGGAAGCATGGTGGTGGATTTGTACCAAGAGCATCCCGAGGAGTTGGATCGCAATCAAGATGGGGTAGTTAGCTATGTGTTGCTGGAGGGAGAGAATAGCCATCAGGATGCCTTGATTCGCACGGAGTGGTCGGTGCAGACTCTCAAAGATAAGGGAGTCCCTATTGAAAAGCTCACAGGCGGCATTGCGAACTGGGAGAGAAGTCAAGCCTCCGCTTTGATGGAGCAGTGGTTAAATGAGTATCCCAATCAGATTGAGTTGGTGATTAGCAACAACGACGATATGGCTCTGGGAGCCTTGGATGCGATGGAACGTGCGGGCATTCAAACGATACAGGTGGTCGGGATTGACGGAACCACATCGGGTTTGGAAGCGGTGGAGAGCGGGCGGATGTTGGGAACGGTTTCCAGCGATAAGGAGCAGTATGCCAAGGCGATGTTGGAGATTGCCCTTCATCGAGTTTTGGGCAGAGAGTTGAGTGAGGACATAGAGTTGGAAGATGGAAAATATTATCAATGTCCACAAAAAATAGTAAAAAAAATAGACTAAATGCAAAAAAAAGAAGAAATTTTATAATACTACCAAAAAATATTTATAGAAAATGTCTAAAATATTCTATATACTTATCACATCAGTAAGCGAAATGACGAAAGCCAAACGTCAGGACAGCAAAAACTTTTATAAGGTCAAGGGAGGACAAAGTAAATGAGAGTTTCAAGAAAAGTGAAGGCAATGGCACTGGTATCCTGTATGGCACTTTCTCTTACCGCATGTGGAGGCGGACAGAATAGCACAAGTGCAGCGGAGGAGAATAACACGACCACAAGCTCTGCACAGACAACGGAGAATACAAGTGCAGCAACGCAGGGGGAAGACACGCAGAAGGCTCTGGAGGGAGAGGTTGCGGTATTCTATTATACCTACGGTGACACCTATATTTCCAGTGTGCGCAGTGCTCTGGACAATGCCTTGAGTGCAGCAGGCATTCAGTATCAGGATTATGACAGCAACAATAGCCAGACCACCCAGACAGAGCAGGTGACGACGGCGATTGCAAAGGGAAGCACTCTGTTGGTGGTAAACTTGGTGGACAGCGGCTCTGACGATGCAGCAAAGAATATCATTGAGCAGGCAAGTGCCCAGAACATTCCGGTTATCTTCTTCAACCGCTCCGTGAGCGAGGAGGCCGTGAGCAGCTATGATAAGTGTGTCTTCGTGGGAACCGACTACGAGATGGCAGGTCACATGCAGGGCGAGATGATTGGCGAGTATCTGGTGGAGAATTTTGATGCGGTTGACCTAAATAAAGACGGAAGCATTTCCTATGTTATGTTTAAGGGGCAGGAAGGAAATGCAGAGGCTATCGCACGTACCCAGTATGGGGTGGAAGATGCCAATAAGGTCTTGGAAGAAGCAGGAAAATCCGCTTTGACGTTCTATGACAGCAGCAACAGCAACCAATATTTGGTGGATCAGGATGGAGCATGGAGTGCAGCAGCAGCAAACAATTATATGCAGACCATTCTGTCTCAGTACAGCGAAGCAAACAATAATATGGTAGAGTTGGTCATTGCCAACAATGACGAGATGGCGATTGGTGCAGTGACTGCTTTGCAGAATGCAGGATACAATCTTGAGGGCGGCAGCTCCACGGTGATTCCGGTCTTTGGAGTGGATGCTACGGATGCAGCGAAAGAGGCGATTGGCAAGAATACCATGACTGGTACCATCAAGCAGGATGCAGATGGTATGGCAAATACCATTGCTCAGATTTCTGAGAATTATATGAGCGGCGCAGATACGTTCACAGATGTGGATGCAGAGAATGTGGTAGGCACATGGCGTGTCAACATTCCATACGCAACTTATATTGGCGAGCAGTAAGAATTTAGACTCTTTGTGAGTTACTTCTGTTAGACAGCGGCTGCCAGATGAATATGCAGATGTGTGTTCATTTGGCTTGCCGTGTGCGTAAACGGACAGGATTCGCCTTGTGGCGAATCACCACTATGAAGGGGGTGCTGATTTGGAAAATCAGGCAACAGTAGCTTCGGAGGCAAAGGACGAGAAGGTTCTTTTGCGCATGGAGGAAATTCAAAAGTCCTTTCCTGGCGTAAAAGCGTTGGATCGTGTGTCGTTGACCGTGAAGGCCGGAACCGTTCATGCCCTGATGGGGGAGAATGGAGCAGGCAAATCCACGCTGATGAAGTGTCTTTTTGGAGTGTATAACAAAGACGGTGGTCATATTTATCTGGAGGGCAGGGAAGTCAATTTTAAGACTTCCAAGGAAGCATTGGAAAATGGAGTGGCGATGGTGCATCAGGAGCTGAATCAGGCTCTGAAGCGCAATGTCATGGACAATATGTGGTTGGGACGTTTTCCAAAGGTGGCAAGTTGGTGCCCGCTGACCAGCGAATCCAAGATGTATGAGGCGACCAAGAAGGTATTCGAGGAGTTGGAAGTGAATGTGAATCCCAAGACGGTTATGAGCCGTATGCCGGTGTCCCAAAGGCAGATGGTAGAGATAGCAAAGGCGGTTTCTTTTCATTCTAAGGTGATTGTGTTTGACGAGCCTACCTCCTCGTTGACTGAGGAGGAAGTGGAGCATCTCTTCCGCATCATCAATATGCTTCGCGACCGCGGCTGTGGCATCATCTATATCTCCCATAAGATGGAGGAGATTCTTCGGATTTCGGACGAAGTCACCATCATGCGAGATGGGCAGTGGGTGGCAACCCGACCGGCAAAAGAGCTGACGATGAATGAAATCATCCGTTTGATGGTAGGACGTGAGTTGACAAATCGTTATCCCAAAAAGGACAATCAGGTGGGGGACACTTTGTTGGAAGTCAGAGGATTGACGGCAGCCTATTCGGATCTCAGGGAGGTATCGTTCGAGGCAAAGAAGGGCGAGGTGCTGGGAGTGGCTGGTTTGGATGGCTCCGGCAGAACCGAGCTTTTGGAAACGATATTTGGAATTGCGACAAGAAAGAGCGGTGAGATTTATTTACACGGCAAGCGAGTGCTGAATCGGAATGCGAGAGAGTCCCTGAAGAATAAGTTCGCAATGTTGACGGAGGAGAGACGAGCGACGGGAATTTTTGGCATTCGAGACATTCAGGCGAACACGACCATCTCCAGTCTACCCAAATATTTGACTGGATTTTTGCTGAGTGAGAAAAAGATGAGCGATGCAACGCTATGGGGCATTGAGGCCATGCACACGAAGACACCGACGCAGAGGACGCAGATTCGCTCTCTTTCGGGAGGAAATCAGCAGAAGGTAATTTTGGCAAGATGGCTTTTGACGGAACCGGAGGTACTGCTTTTGGATGAGCCGACGCGAGGCATTGATGTCGGAGCCAAATATGAGATTTATCAGTTAATCTTAAATCTTGCAAAAGAGGGAAAGACGGTTATCATGGTTTCTTCGGAGATGCCAGAATTGTTAGGGGTGTGCGATCGTATTTTGGTGATGTCAGGAGGACAGTTGGCCGGTGAAGTGGATGCGAAGAAGACAACGCAGGAGGAGATTATGACTCTGGCTGCGAAATATGTATAGATTAGGGGGGATTGACCGTGACAGATAAGAAAAAAATAAGTGACCTTGTGCTCAATAACGCCATGTTCATCATTATTGCACTGGCTGTGGTCTATATATCTGTGAAAGTACCGGCATTTTTGGGCTTGGGTTCGATTGTAAATATCATCTCGTTGACGGCGGCAAAGCTGCCCATCGCTTTGGGAATTGGTGGGTGTATTGTATTGACGGGTACCGATATTTCTGCTGGTCGTGTGGTAGGTTTGACGGCTTGTATTTCGGCTTCGCTTTTGACCACCGTTTTCAAGGTGTTTCCGGAAATGACCAGTGCACCACCCATTCTAGTGGTATTCTTGTTGGTGCTGTTGGTAGGTGCTTTGGTGGGTCTAGTAAATGGATTCAGCGTTGCAAAGTTTAAACTGCATCCTTTTATCGTAACGCTGTCCACGCAGTTGATTGTGTACGGTATTATTCTGATGTACCTGAAGAATGGTACCAACAATGGGCAGACTTTGAGTGGTCTGTCTGAGGGATATCGTTCCCTGA
>JAUNGR010000009.1:11344-37007 GCA_030524485.1 bacterium
AGATAGGAAATACAGCTGTTCCCAGATACGTGCTCTATTCCATCATCCTGACCTTGGTGATGTGGGTGGTGTGGAATAAGACTACCTTTGGAAAAAATATGTTTGCGGTAGGTTCCAATGAGGAAGCGGCAAATGTGTCCGGTGTCAACGTATCGAGAACCATTATTATGGTCTTTATGCTGGCAGGTGTGATGTATGCAATCACTGGTTTCTTGGATGGAGCCCGCATTGCTTCCGCAAATGCAAACACAGGTCTGAACTATGAGTGTGATGCCATTGCAGCCTGCGTCATTGGAGGCGTATCCTTTGTAGGTGGTATCGGACGCATCAGCGGCATTGTGATTGGGGTTCTGCTTTTACAGATTATCTTCGTGGGATTGAACTTCCTTTCGGTGGATGCCAACATGCTATATATCATCAAAGGTTTGATTATTTTGATTGCCTGTGCAATCGATATGCGTAAATATCTGGTTCGCAAGTAGCATCCGTGAACAAGGGGACATACGGTCAGGATAGGGTGAATTTTGCGTCCTGCTGTGTTGCTTTTCACTCTGCGTACGTCCAGTACGCATCGTTCAAGCGCCTTGCAGGGCACAAAATTCATCTCTACCTGACTCTGTGACCTCAAGCGGAGAGAATCTGGTCATTTTGAAGGCAGACGATGGAGGCGTACTGGACGTACGCCGACTGAGGATAACGCAGAAAATGGCCAGATTATCCCGTTTTGAGGCGTATGTTCCCCTGTCCACTGATGCTAAGAATCTTTTCGCACCTTTGCTTGGCTGCTGCAGAGACAGCAGGCAGAGGTGCGTATCAGCTAAAAGCAAGGTAGGAGAGAGTAGATGAGAGGATTGTATGATAAAGTTCATATCTCAGTAGGTACACTGAATCTTGTGATTGTGGTGCTGGTGGCTGCTTTGGTTTTCTGTCTTGGCTTTGCAGTGAAAAATCGAGGCTATCAGATTGACTTTGACACGCAAGGTGGCACTGTAGTGGAGAGTCAAACAAGAATGTATGGAGAGGTGCTGGAGGAGACGCTTCCCCCATCCCGCGAGGGCTACGTGTTTGAGGGCTGGAGTCGGGAGAGAGAGGGAGGAAGACTTTGGAATCTTCAGAAGGATGCTGTGACAGAGTCCATGACCTTATATGCCCAGTGGAAAAGGAAATGAGAGGGAGTTGCTCCGCTTTGTGTGCGGAGCCTTTTTTTACCCTAAAAATAACTTAAAAAGATAAAAATAAAAATAGATTGCTTTTTAAGATAAAATGTGTATAATAAAAGTAAGAGCAAGCTGGCACTTCCCTTTTTCAGAAAAATAAGCTAAAATAAAAAAACAGCCAAGAACGTTCGAGTAAGAGTAAATGAGACTAGGAGAGCGATGCAGGAACAGATGGGAGGAATGGGAAATGACAGGTAGCGTACTATGGAAGGAATGGAATAAAAGAAAACCGGCACTCCCATTTCAAGTCCTTCTGGCGGTTCTGTTTTTTTTGGTCGGAGTGCTGCCTCTGTCGATTCAGGGACAGATCTTAGCGGATTCGTACAGCCAAAAAAGGGTGGAGTCCAAGATGCGGGAGATGCAGGCACAGTGCTTGATGATGAGCAATAAGCTTTCGGTCAATGGTTATCTGGCAAATGTGACAAAGAATGCTGGTATTTCCGGTGAGATGCAAATTATTGCGGATATTTACGGTGGCAGGATGTGCGTGGTGGATAGAACCTTTCGGATTGTGTATGACACCTTTGGGATTGCCACCGGAAAAATTAACACAGCCGAGCAGGTGATTCGTTGCTTTCAGGGGGAGACAAGCAGCCGATATTTTAAGGAGGACCATTATTTTTATATTGTGACTCCGATTTATAAAGAAAAGGCAGAACAACAGATAGAGGGCGTGCTTTTGGCGACTTCCTCCACAGAAGACATTCTCACAGATTGGGAGGATTTTCAGGAGAAGGCCTATCTGCTGCAGCTTTTCTTGGGCAGCGTTCTGCTGATTGTGGCAGCCGTGAGTGCTCACTTTTTGGTGGAACCCTTCAAACGTTTGGCACGCACCTTGAATCTGGTCGCGGAGGGGAAGCTGGATGAGGACATACAGGTGGATACTTATCGGGAGACCCGAGCCATCTCGGAGGAACTCTCCACCACACTGACAAAGCTCAAGCAGTTAGACCAAGCGAGACAGGAGTTTGTCTCTAATGTATCCCATGAGCTAAAAACTCCCATCACCTCCATTCGTGTGCTTGCCGATTCGTTAAATAGTATGGGGGAGGCTCCGGTGGAGCTGTATCAGGAATTCATGGCAGATATCTCGGATGAGATTGACAGGGAAAGCAAAATCATTGACGATCTGCTCTCTTTGGTGCGTATGGATAAGGCAGTAGCCGAGCTGAACATAGAGAAGAAGAACATCAATGAGCTGATGGAGATGATTATGAAGCGCATTCGCCCGATTGCCCAAAAGAGAAATGTGGACCTGATTTTCGAGAGCAATCGGGAGGTGGAAGCAGAGATTGATGAGGTGAAGCTTTCTCTTGCCATCAATAATCTGGTGGAGAATGCCGTGAAGTACAATCTGGATGGCGGCTGGGTGAGAGTGATTCTGGATTCCAACCATAAATTTTTCTTTGTGAAGGTAGCGGATTCCGGCATTGGCATTCCGGATGAGTACCAAAGTAGGATTTTTGAGCGTTTTTATCGGGTGGACAAAGCGAGAAGCCGAGAGTCCGGAGGCACGGGACTGGGACTGGCTATCACCAAGAGTGTGGTGCAGATGCACCAAGGAGCCATCAAGGTGCAGAGCAAAGAGGGGGAGGGGTCAACATTTACGATAAGGATTCCTTTGAAATACATTCCATGAGGTAAAGGGGACAGAGAAGGTTTTTAAGGATGGAGGAAGGAAGCCATGAGAACGAGCAAAACGAAACGGATAATGGGCTATCTGTTTGCGATACTTGCCACAGCCTTGTTAGCAGGCTGCCAAGTGGGGGGAGGACAGGCAGAGCATGAGGAAAGCGAGGGCTACTTATATCAGATTTATTATCTGAATTCCTCTGGCACAGGTTTGGTGACGGCAGACTATTGGACGGAGACGACAGAGGATGATGCCTTGATTTATGAGCTGATGCATGAGTTTCAGAATGTCCCCAAGGAGATGGAATCCCAGCTGGCACTTCCGGAAAAGGTAGAATATCAGGGCTATCGTCTGGAACAATCCATATTGTATCTGTATTTTGACAGCAATTATGCCAATATGGAGGCTGGCAGGGAGATTCTGTGCAGGGAGGCTTTGGCGAGAACCCTGATGCAGCTGCCTTTTGTGGAACATCTGATGATTTATACGGGAGAACAGCCCCTTATGGATCAGAATGGCAATCCAGTGGGAATGTTTTCCGATACGGATTTCATTTCCAGCATTACGGATGTCAACGATTATGAAAAGAGAACCATTGTTTTGTATTTCACCAATGAGGATGGCACGGTTTTGCTGCCAGAGGAGAGGGAAATCATACATAATATCAATACTTCTATGGAACGCTTGGCGGTGACGGAGCTTTTGAAAGGACCCAATGAGGCGGGACATTATTCGGTGCTTCCCTCCGATGTTAAGATTTTGAGTGTCTCTGTCAACGACACCATCTGCTATTTAAATTTTGATGAAAGCTTTTTGAAGACTTCTCTGGATGTGAAGCCAGAGGTGTCGGTCTATGCCTTGGTCAATACCATCTCGGAGCTTTCTTCTGCCAATAAGATACAGATTACAATCAATGGAGCAACGGATGCGGTATTTCGGGAAACGCTGCCTCTCAATACCATATTTGAGAGGAATTTGGACTTGATAGGGGGTATGGAAGATTAAAAGACCTTGTGTGTGGCTGCTGGCATTTTTTGTGTTGGGAGAATGCTTGGCCTTCGGCAATGAGCTTGCAGGAGAGATTCTGAGGGAGCAAGGAGCGATTTTGGGATGGTTAGGCATTCTCTCCCTCGGAAGTTTGTTTGGCTTTTATAAAAAGAAACAGCTTTGTTTCTTTTTTTACTCCCTTTTTGATTTCGTAAAAAGAAAAAATAATTTTATTTTTCTTTTTACGATGCTGCTTGCACTGGGGTTGGGACTATTTCGGGTCGAGATGATAAGGATGAGGGAGAGGGAGACGGAGAGCCTTTTTCTGTCCCTTTCGCAGGGAAAGGAGAAATGGCAGGGTTTTGTGCTTGGGACGGTGGAGAGCAGGCAAAATCAGAACAACAAAGAAGGAGAAAAGCAGGCGATCCTTATCCTAAGGCAGGTGAGTTTGGAAGATACGAAAGAGAGACTCTTTCCTCTGAGGCAGAAGCTAAGGGTCTGCCTAGAGGGTTTGGAAGGGCAAAAGGCAGAAGTCGGGGATAGGGTAAAAATTTATGGGAGCTTTGCTCTGTGGGAGAAAGTGCGAAATCCCGGAGAATGGAACCAAAAAGCTTATTATTTTGCGAGAAAGGTAGGTTTTTCAGGCTGGGGAGAGGAGCTTTGGGTGCAGACAAGGGGAAAAAGCAGAGAGCGTCTGGCTTATCGCTTTCGAGAGTGGGCTGCGGGACGCTTGGATGCCTATCTGGAGGAGAGAGATTCGGGTATCCTAAAAGCGATGCTTTTGGGAATCAAGCAGGATATGGATCTTGAGGAGAAGAAGCTGTATCAGGAAAATGGAATTGCCCACATTCTTGCCATCAGTGGCTTGCATCTTTCTCTTCTGGGGATGGGACTGTGGCGAGTGTTGGAGAAATGTTTTGTGGGAAAGCGGATAGCGGGACTGTGTGCGGGCGTAGCGGTCTTTGCCTATGGAAGTGTGGTAGGTATGGGAAGTTCGGTATGGCGTGCAGCTTTGATGTTTGCCTTGATGCTGGGAGGCCAGTTTTTTAGAAGAAGTTATGACTTGTGGTCAGCATGGGCTTTGGCAGCCGTTTGGCTGTTGTGGGACAGTCCCAGACTCCTGTTCGATGCCGGCTTTCAGCTTTCTTTTGGAGCCATCGCTTCTATTGCAGGGCTGGGAAAAAGCCTGCTTTTGTATGAGGGTGGAAAAAAGAGGAGTTGGGTGGAGAGCCTCGTTGTGAGTTTGGCCGTGCAGTGGGGAACGCTTCCGATTTTGTGTTACTGGTATTTTGAATTTCCGCCCTATGCCCTCTGGCTCAATCTCTTGGTGCTCCCTTGTATGGCTGCTTTGCTGTTGTCCGGAGGGCTGTTTCTCCTGCTCGCTAGTGTTTGCAAAGATTCTCTGCTTCCTGTCTTGGCAGCCGGTCCGGCACATTATATTTTGGATTTTTATCATGGGCTGTGTGTGTTGACGCAAAAACTTCCCTTTGCCAGAATCGTGACCGGAAGACCTATGCTTTGGAAGATAGCTTGCTACTATTTGCTGCTCCTGCTTGTTCTCTTTCTCTTAAAAAGAGGGCAAAAAGAGAGGAAAGGAGTGCTTGTTCTTTTTGGGCTGTCTCTTTTCCTGCTTTTTCCTTCCAAACACAGGGGATTGGAAGTCTGGTTTTTGGATGTGGGGCAGGGCGATGGCATCCTGATTTGGGCGGATGACCATAGTATTTTGGTGGACGGTGGGAGTAGCAGTAACCGCTCGGTGGGAGCTAGGGTATTAGAACCCTGTCTGAAATCTCTGGGGCTTTCCCAGTTGGATATTCTGCTTGTCACACATGGAGATGAGGACCACAAGAACGGAGCCGAGTACCTATTGAGGGATTGTACGTGGCTGCAGGTGGAAACGGTGCTGCTCCCGAAAGGGAGGGAAACGGAGGACTGCTATGAGGAACTGCGGGCAGTTGGAGGTGAGAGGGTGAGGGGCTTTGGAGCGGGAGACGCTTGGGTCTGTCAAAGGCTTTCTTGCAGGGGACTGCATCCAGCGAGAGAAGATGTGGCCTTGGATCGCAACAATGCCTCAATTGTCTTTCTCCTAGAATATGAAGGTTGTCAAATGCTTTTCACAGGAGATGTGGAGGAAAAAGGGGAGGGGGAGATAGTCAAGAGGTATGGGGAGTTTTTGAGAGAGCAGGATATTGGCGTTTTGAAGGTGGCACACCATGGCTCCAAGACTTCCACCAAGCAGAGCTTTTTGGACTGCGTGTGCCCGAGTTATGCCATTTTGTCTTACGGAAAAGGAAATCGTTATGGTCATCCGGCAGAGGAAATCTTGGAGAGGCTCCAAAAGCAGAGGAGCGTTTCGATTTCCACGGCGGAGAGTGGAGCAATCTGTGTCCGAGTGCAAAATGGAGGCAGGCTGAAGAAGAAAAACCGTTGCATGGTTCTGGAGAGAATGATACAATACTAAAATATTGAAGGCTTAAGACGAAGAGCTATGGGATAGGGTATGTTGGGTGGTAGGAGGAGAAGAATGCAGACGCTGAATCAAGACATCAAAACAGGAGAATTTCACCAAGTCTATCTTCTGTTTGGGGAGGAAGAATATCTAAAACAGACCTACAAAAAACGCTTGAAGGCTGCCTTGCTTGGAGAGGACAGCATGAATTTTAGCTATTATGAGGGCAAAAAAATAGAAGTCCCGTCTCTGATAGAGATGGCGGATACACTGCCCTTTTTTGCAGAGCGAAGGCTGATTTTGGTGGAGGACAGTGGCTTTTTTAAAAGCACTTCGGATGCACTGGTGGAGTATTTAGGAAAAATGCCCAAAAGCACTTATCTGATTTTTGTGGAGAAGCAGGTGGATAAGAGAAATCGCTTGTATAAGAAGGTGAAAGAGGTGGGCTATGTGGCAGAACTGGCATACCAAAACAGCGAGCAGCTTTCCATCTGGGCAGGAACGAGACTTGCAAAGGCAGGAAAAAAGATTACCAAGCAGTCGATGGAATACTTTCTGGGACGGACAGGCAATGATATGGAGCACATCCTCACGGAGCTGGAAAAATTGATTTCCTACACGTTAGGCAGGGAAGTGGTGACGATGGAGGATATCGATGCCGTCTGCATTGAGCAGGCGGAAAATCGCATTTTTGATATGATTGCAGCGGTGGCAGTCAAAAATACCAAGAGAGCGATGGAGCTGTATGAGGATTTGCTGACGCTCAAGGAGTCTCCCATGAGGATTTTGTTTCTGCTCGCCAGACAATTTAATCAGATTTTACAGGTGAAGGAGTTGGTGGGAGAGAGGGAGGAGAAGCAGCAGATTGCCAAGAGGCTGAAGCTACAGCCCTTCGTTGTGGCTAAGTTGATGGGACAGGCGAGAACCTTTTCCAAAGAACAGCTTTTGGATTATGTCAAACGCTGTGTGGAACTGGAGGAAGCGGTAAAGACAGGGCAGATAGCGGAACGTCTTGCCGTGGAGCTGCTGCTATGCCAATGAGAAAGACCGCCTGCTGCAGGCGATTCTAGGAAAAGCAAAGGATGGAGGACGTAAGTACAATGGGAGAGCTGAAAAGGATGGGGCATTATGCCAAACGCTATGTATGGAAGTACATTCTGGGTATTGTTGCTCTGTTTGCGGTGGATTTTCTGAATGTGTATATCCCGCAGTTTACCGGTGAAATCACGGATGGATTGGAGAGTCATACACTGGGAATGGATGGCATCTGGGGTTTGATTATCAAAATTTTACTCTTGGGTGCGGGCATTACGGTTGGACGTTTTTGTTGGCGTTATTTTATCATAGGTTCCAGCCGCTCAATTGAGAAGGAACTGCGCAACGATATGTTTGAGCACTTGGAAAAGTTGTCCATGAACTATTTTAACGCACATAAGACAGGCGATTTGATGGCACATTTTACCAACGACTTGTCGGCGGTGCGTATGGCTTTGGGTCCAACGATTATCACCGCCTTTGATGCCAGCGTGATGATGGTGTTGGTGTTGGCGAAAATGATGCTTTATGTCAGCGTGAAGCTGACCTTGGTGGCAGTGATTCCTCTCTTGGTGATTATCGCAGGGGATTACGCTTACGGCAAAATTATGAACGAGAAGTTTCGAGAGAAGCAGGAAGCCTTTTCCCTTTTGACCGACCAAGTACAGGAAAGTGTCTCCGGTATCCGTGTGATTAAGGCCTTTGTGCAGGAGAGGATGGAGCTGGCAGCTTTTGCCAAGATGAATCTGTTTAACAAGGAGAAGAATCTTGGAGTGGTAAGGATACAGGCTTTGTTCATGCCCCTTTTGGACTTGATTGTGGGTGTGAGTGGTCTGTTCACCCTGCTGTACGGAGGCTATTTGGCCTTGGTGGGGGAAATCACGCTGGGAAGGTTTGTGGCCTTTAATCAGTATGTCACGATGTTGGTATGGCCGATGTTAGCGGCGGGAGAGTGCATCACCAGCCTCTCTCAGGGTCTGGCTTCCATGAAGCGTATTCAGGCAATTTTTGAGGAGAAACCAGAAATCGTCAACGAGGAAGCAATGATGGATATTCCTAAGCTGGAGGGAGAAATTGAATTCTCTCATCTGACCTTCTCCTATCCGGGGCATGAGAAGGAAGGAGCGGTATTAAAGGATGTGAGCGTGAAGATTCCCAAGGGCAGCACGCTAGCGATTATCGGGCGCACGGGCAGCGGAAAGACCACGGCTGCGAATCTGTTGCTGCGTCTATACAACACAGAGGAAGGAATGATTTACATCGATGGGCACACGCTAAGAGAGATTCCTTTGGAGGTGTTGCGAAGAGACATAGCCTATGTACCGCAGGATAACTTTTTGTTCTCCGATACCATAGAGGGAAATATCGCTTTTGGCTCAGAGCATAGGAAAACGGAAGAAATCTGGGAAGCTGCTCAAAAGGCCTGTATTCATGATAATATTATGGACTTTCCAGAAGGCTATCAGACGATGGTGGGAGAGAGGGGAGTCACAATCTCTGGAGGACAAAAGCAGCGTAGTTCCATCGCAAGAGCCTTGCTGAAAGATGCTCCCATTTTGATTCTGGACGATGCTTTATCGGCTGTGGATACGGACACAGAGGAGCAAATTCTAAAGAATCTTAGGGCGGACAGAGAGGGAAAGACGACGATTTTGATTGCACACAGAATTTCCACGATTCAGAATGCCGATGAGATTTTGGTTCTGGATGAGGGAAGAGTGGCAGAGTACGGCACACATCGGGAGTTGATGGAGCAAAAAGGCATCTATGCGTCCATCTACGAAAAGCAGCAGTTGGAGAAGGAACTGGAGAAGGAAGGGGGAGAACTGGAATGAGTCAGAATATGAAAAAGAGGCAGACAGCACAGGATTTGACAGATCTTCCACAGTATAAGGGAAATGCGATTCTTAGAATGCTTTCTTATATGAAGGCTTATAAGAAAACGGTATTTTTTTGCTTCTTTCTGGTGGTGATGGTGACGCTGTTGGAACTCTATAAGCCGATTTTGATAGGAAATGCGATCGACCGCTATGTCAATGGCTATCAGTTCCCTTACGAGCTGAATGCGGAAGGTGCAATTTCCTATGAGGGAGAAAACTTAAAAAAGGTCTTACAGGCTGACAAGGAAGGAACAGAATACTGGAGGCTGCTTTCCTTTGATGGAAGTTATTATCTAGTTCGGGGACTCTCGGCGGAGCAGACGACTCTTTTGGAGCAGGCAGAGAATGCAAGCGACAGAGAGATGGTAGCGGACGGAGAGGGAGGTCTTACCTTGCACTGGAACAATCAAGAGTGGAAGGGAGAGCTTCTGGATAAGGAAGATTTGAAGATCCTAAGAAGCAGTGATTTTCAGGGTATCCTTTTGAGTTCCGCCGCTTATCTGCTCTTGCTGCTGCTTTTGTTTGTCTGTAATCGAGTGCAGTATCTGAAATTGCAAAAAATGGGACAGGATATTGTCTATGAGGTGCGCCAGCAGGTATTTGCCCATGTACAGAGTCTGTCCATGCGTTTCTTTGATTTAACGCCGGTGGGTAAGATTGTGACCAGAGTGACCAACGATGTGGAGTCTCTGAATGAGATGTATTCCAACATCCTAGTCAAGCTATTTAAAAACAGCATGAAAATCTGTGGGTTGGCTGCCGTGATGTTGTTCTTAAATGTGAGAATGGCTCTCTTATCCTTTCTCATGCTTCCGGTGGTTGCGGTGCTGACTGTGGTATTCAAGCGGATTTCCAGACGGGCCTACCAGATTACAAGAACCAGAATCACGGCTCTCAATACCTTTTTGTCAGAGAATCTCTCCGGCATGAAGATTATTCAGATTTTCAATCGGGAAGTGATTAAGTATCAGGAGTTCTGCGAGCGAAGCCAAGAGCTGTATCGGGCTTATTACCGTGAAATCATGGTATTTGCCATCTTTCGTCCCTCCATCTACTTCGTGTCCGTCCTTGCATTGGTGATTGTGATTTTTGGAGGAAGTAACCTAGTCTTTGAGGATGTCATTTCGATTGGCACGCTGTACATTTTCATTCAATATATCAACTCCTTCTTTGAGCCGATTCAGGAGTTGGCGGAGCAGTTTTCCACGCTACAGAATGCGGTTGCTTCCGCCGAAAAGATATTTACCATTTTGGACATTGAGCCTGTGGTGAAGGAGAAGGAAAATCCGATGTTGCTTCCTCGCATTGAGGGAAGGATTGAATTTAAGAATGTCTGGTTTGCCTACAACGATGAAGATTTCATTTTAAGAGATGTAAGCTTTACGATAGAGCCTGGGGAGAAGGTGGCTTTTGTGGGAGCGACTGGAGCTGGAAAGTCTTCCATCTTAAATCTGATTGGACGGTATTATGACATTCAAAAAGGTGAAATTTTGATTGATGGAGTCAACATCAAGGATATGAGCATAGACCAAATCCGCCGTGCCATCGGACAGGTGCAGCAGGATGTGTTTATCTTCACTGGAGACATTGAGAGCAACATTCGCTTGAGAGACCATTCCATCAGCAGAAAGCAGGTGGTGGAGGCGGCTCAAACGGTGAATGCCCATCATTTTATTGAAGCTCTGCCGCATAAGTACGATGAGCCGGTGTCCGAGAGAGGAGCGACTTTCTCGGCGGGACAGAGACAGCTGCTCTCCTTTGCGAGAACCTTGGCCTACCAGCCCCATATCTTGATTCTGGATGAGGCGACCGCCAACATTGATACCGAGACCGAGCAGTGGATTCAGGATGCCTTGTTTAAGTTGATGGAGGGAAGAACCACCATTATGGTGGCACATCGTCTCTCCACCATCCGCCATGCGGATAAGATTATGGTGATGCATAAGGGACGCATCCGTGAGAGCGGAACGCATCAGGAGCTTTTGGAGAAAGATGGAATTTACAAAAAGTTGTATGAGCTGCAATTAGCGTAAGAAAGAAAGGACACCTTTTCACTTTCATACATATGATGATACCAAGGTCGAAAGGTTATTTGTTTGGCATAGAAGAAAGAGGTGTCCTTATGAAAAGTGTTCTCATCTCAGCACAGCAGGAATATCAAAAAAAGCAGCTTCACAGACAGAGAATCGTTCTTTTGTGGCGTTTCCTGCTTTTGTTGCTCTTCTTTTCCCTCTGGGAAATCAGTGCAGACACGGGATTGATAGATGCATTTATTTTCAGCAGTCCGTCTGGAATCGGAAAAACGTTTTGGCATATGGCGAGGGATGGCAGTATTTTCTATCACACAGGAATCACTCTGATAGAAACGGTGCTCAGTTTTGGCTGTGTGACCTTATTTTCGCTCCTGTGTGCCTTGGCTCTTTGGAGAAGCCGCCTATTGTTTGATATTTTGGAACCCTATCTGGTGATTTTAAATAGTCTTCCCAAATCTGCCTTGGCTCCGCTTCTCCTTGTGTGGTTGGGAAGCAACCCGAGAACCATCGTTGTGGTTGCCATCTCCATCGCCGTGTTTGGCTCCATCCTGACGCTGCACACAGGCTTTCAGGAGACGGATGCGGATAAAATCCGCTTGATTTACTCTTTGGGCGGCGGGAAAAGGGAAGTGTTATGGAAGATTTTGCTGCCTTCCTCCATTCCACTGCTCATCAGCAATATGAAGGTCAATGTGGGACTATGTCTGGTGGGAGTGATTATCGGGGAGTTTCTTGCTGCCAAAGCAGGCTTGGGCTATTTGATTATTTATTCCACACAGGTGTTTAAGCTGGACATTGTGATGATGAGCATTGTGATTTTGTGTCTGGTCTCAGCCCTGCTGTACCAGATGGTGTCGCTGTTGGAAGAACATATGCAAAAAAAGCCCTGATGCCTAAAGGCAAAACAGAGGCAGGTGATAAAAGTTGTGGCGAAATCCCATAGCTTTGCCCGTGGGAGTAGTCAGGGGTATAAATGAGTACAAAAATAGGTAAAAATAGGCTTAGACTGGGAAAAGCGGATTTTTCCAGAAAAAAAGAATGGAGGGATAGTGTGGAATATACAGAAGAAGTGTTGCATTTTGAGCAAAAATTTGCTCCAGAGGAAGAAAGAGTGATAGGATTGGTGGAAATGCAGGGCTGGACAGGGTTACAGGAAGAGGGGGAGGAGTATCTCACCGCTCAGACGTACCTGCAGGTTTGGAAGAAGGTAGGGGGAGAAATCTGTCAGGATGCCATCTGCATTCAGCGCAAAGCCGATGAGAGATTGCTGCGTTTCCTGAAAAGAAGTGCAACGGGAGGTTCCATTGTCTGCTGTTCTTTGAGGCAGAGTCTGACGGAGCCAAGGGTGTTTTATCTGGAAGGAAATCCGAGGCGAGTGGAAGATGAGGAAATTCAAAGAATTCAGGAAGAGATGCAAAAACCAGTGGAATATCAGGCTGAGGGCTTGGGGCTGTTCTACTTGAACCCATCTGAGGAGTGGTTTGAGACGAATATGGACTGGAAGGGAGTTTCCTTGGAGATTGTGCTGGATAACGGCGAGAAAGAGACTCTGGATTGGCAGGCAAGTCAGGCGAAGAGGATTCTAGAAAATTTGGAGCAATGGGAGGAAGCGGCTCGGCAGATTGCGGTGGATGAGCTGCTTGAGATAAAAAATGCCGAGTATCTGGAGACGGATGAGGGAGAGGAAGCGATGGATAGAAAGAATTTTCTAAAGACCATAAAGTTGGAATGTCTGCAGATTTTTCAGGATGGTTTGGTTGGAATTTGGTTTTCTGACGAGGATATGTTCCATGGACAGCAGATTTTGGTCAGTGGAAATGTGGAACAGGGGCTGTTAGAGGCAGAGTTGGTATAGGAAGAATCTGTTGGAAAAAGAGGTATCTCAGCGGTGAAAACTGAGATACCTCTTTGCTATACCAGAAAGACTTCCGCCTGTGTGGTTCCGTGCTGGCGAGTCTCTGCGTGTGTGTCATAGAAAATATCAATGTGCTTTCCTCGCACACCGCCTCCACGGTCCTCAGCCGTATAGATAATGCCATTGATCATCACCTGAGTGCCATAGGGAATCACGGAAGGGTCAACGGCAATGGTGTGGTTGGAGGAAGCGATGGCTCCGGTGGCGGTGTGGCGGCCCCAACCTTCGGAACAACGATTGCAAGGGCAGTAGCCGGTCAATTTGAAGACACCGAGGGACTGCAGGGAAGTGTTGGCATCTGTGTTTTCCTCCTCTGTGTTTTCCTCTGCGTCTTCCTCAACCATGCCATACGTATAAGAAAGAGTCTCTCCTAACTTTTGATCCAGATGGTAGAGGTCAATCTGGTATTTTCCCTCTCCAAGTTCACTCCAATCGATGGGAAGGGAAAAGGCATGGCAACCATCGTCTCCCGATTGAGCTGCTAAATCCTCACGGTATTGGTCAGCGACAAACTCGAAGCTCTTAACAGGGGAGTCAGAGCCGTCTTTTTTAATTTGTATCTGCAGTGTCAAACTCACAGGTGCGCTGCTGTCCCAAGCGTAGCCTTCCAGAGTTTCTTCGTTTACTTGGTCAATGTTTCCGATTAATTCTGCATGAGCTGGAAAGGAGAAAAATAGGATTCCACTGAACAGACAGGCAGTACGCAGGAGTAATTGATAAAGTTTTGCTTGCATAAAACCTCCAAATATTGAATGAATGTGAAATAAATATTAAAATATGTTTTCAAAATGTAACAACTATGTAACAATTCGAGAGTATACACAAAAAAAAGTGCCTTGTCAAGTAAAAAATGAAAAAAACGCTTGACAAAAGCGATGAATAAGAATATAGTATGGAATGTAGATGTTAGCACTCAACTTGAATGAGTGCTAATGCCAGAAGAAAGGATGTGTGGTCATTGGAGTTAGACGAGAGAAAGGTGCAGATTCTAAAAGCCATCATCCAGAACTATCTGGAGACAGGAGAGCCGGTAGGGTCTCGAACCATCTCCAAAGCTTCCGGTTTAAAGTTGAGTCCTGCGACAATCCGCAATGAAATGTCAGATTTGGAGGAGTTGGGCTACATTATACAGCCTCATACTTCCGCAGGGCGCATTCCTTCCGACAAAGGTTACCGCTTCTATGTGGATCAGCTGATGGAGGAGAAGGAGCAGGAAGTGGAAGAGATGAAGGGACTGATGCTCAAAAGGGTGGATCGGGTGGAGCTTTTGCTCCGGCAGATGGCACAGATTCTTGCGAGAAATACGAATTATGCCGCTATGATTACCGGCCCACAGTACCATTTGACAAAGTTAAAGTTTATCCAGCTTTCCAAGGTTGACAGCAATAAGCTTCTCGCCGTGATTGTGGTGGATGGCAATATGATTAAAAATGCTATGATCGATGTAGAGGAGGAGCTGAGTGACGAGGCACTCTTAAATCTAAACATTCTTCTGAACAGCAACCTCAATGGTCTGACGATTGAAGAAATCAATTTGCACATGATTTCGATGTTGAAGGAGCAGGCGGGCATTCACAGCAGAGTGGTGGATCGAGTGTTGGAGAAAATTGCTGAAGTAATCCGTGCCGACCAAGAAGAACTGCAGATATATACCAGCGGAGCAACCAATATTTTTAAATATCCAGAACTGAGTGATGGAGAGAATGCAAGCAAATTAATCAGCACATTGGAAGAAAAAGAACTGCTTCAGGATTTGGTTGCCGATGCCATGCAGTCCTCGGACAGTACCGGAATTCAGATTTACATTGGCGATGAGACACCCGTACAGACGATGAAGGATTGCAGTGTGGTCACAGCTCAATACGAGTTGGGCGAGGGCCTGCATGGGACGATAGGAATTATCGGACCAAAGCGCATGGATTATGAAAGAGTTCTTGGGACTTTAAAGACGTTGATGACACAGTTGGATGCTGTGTTTCACAAGAAAGAATAGACAGGTGAAAAGATGGAAAACGAAGAGTTAAAAGAGCCAATGCAAGAGAATGCCGCTAGTGAGAATGAGAGCGGTCAGCAGGAAGTCGTTTCGGAGGAGACAGGGGAGAATCCGAAAGAGGAGACTGCTGATAAGCAGGAGGAGAGCACAGAAGCTGCTGCCCCTGAAAAGGAGAAGAAAGGATTCTTCGGAAAAAAGAAAAAAGATGCGAAGGATTTGCAGATAGAAGAGCTGACAGACCGTGTGAAGCGGAATCTGGCAGAGTTTGATAACTACCGCAAGCGCACAGAGAAAGAGAAAGCAGCCATGTTTGAGATTGGTGCGAAGAGTGTGGTGGAAAAGATACTTCCGATTGTGGATAACTTTGAGAGAGGTCTTGCGATGATTCCGGAGGAAGAGAAAGGAACTTCCTTTGCGGAGGGCATGGATAAGATTTACCGTCAGCTCTTAAAGAGCCTTGAGGAAGTCGGAGTGAGACCCATAGAGGCAGTTGGACAGCCGTTTGACCCCAATTTTCACAATGCGGTGATGCATATTGAAGACGAAAACCTTGGCGAGAATGTGGTAGCGGAGGAGTTTCAGAAGGGTTATCTTTACCGAGAGGGTGTTGTGAGACACAGTATGGTAAAGGTGGCAAATTAAAGTAGAAAGCTAGTATATTTTTGAATAGAAACCTAAAATAGGAGGAAAAAACAATGAGCAAGATTATTGGTATTGACTTAGGTACTACAAACTCATGTGTAGCTGTTATGGAAGGCGGTAAGCCAGTTGTTATTGCAAATACAGAGGGTGTCAGAACGACTCCATCCGTAGTTGCTTTCACAAAGACAGGAGAGAGATTGGTAGGTGAGCCTGCAAAGCGTCAGGCTGTGACCAATGCAGATAGAACCATCTCTTCTATTAAGAGACATATGGGAAGCGACTATAAAGTAAAGATTGATGACAAGTCCTACACCCCACAGGAGATTTCCGCTATGATTCTGCAGAAGCTGAAAGCAGATGCAGAGAGCTATCTGGGTGAGAAGGTGACAGAGGCTGTCATCACCGTTCCGGCTTACTTTAACGACGCACAGCGTCAGGCAACCAAGGATGCAGGAAAAATCGCAGGTCTGGATGTAAAGCGTATCATCAACGAGCCGACCGCTGCAGCTTTGGCTTATGGTCTGGACAATGAGAAAGAGCAGAAGATTATGGTATATGACCTTGGTGGTGGTACCTTCGATGTTTCCATTATCGAGATTGGTGACGGTGTCATTGAAGTTCTGGCAACCAACGGCGATACCCATCTTGGTGGCGATGACTTCGACAATGCAATCACACAGTGGTTGATTAGCGAGTTTAAGAAGACAGAGGGCGTAGATTTGTCCGGCGACAAGATGGCAATGCAGAGATTAAAAGAGGCTGCAGAGAAGGCAAAGAAGGAGCTGTCCACAGCGACAACCACCAACATTAACCTGCCTTTCATCACGGCAACTGCAGAGGGTCCAAAGCATATGGACATCAACCTGACTCGTGCCAAATTTGACGAGCTGACTCATGACCTGATTGAGAGAACGGCTATTCCGGTACAGAATGCATTGAGAGACGCAGGCATCACAGCAGCAGAGCTTGGAAAGGTTCTGTTGGTAGGTGGTTCCACACGTATGATTGCAGCACAGGAGAAGGTAAAACAGCTCACAGGCAAGGAGCCGAGCAAGTCCCTGAACCCAGATGAGTGTGTGGCTATCGGTGCTTCCATTCAGGGTGGTAAGTTGGCTGGAGACGAGGGTGCAGGCGATATCCTTCTGTTGGATGTCACTCCTCTTTCCCTTTCCATCGAGACGATGGGCGGTGTAGCTACCAGACTGATTGAGAGAAATACCACGATTCCGACCAAGAAGAGCCAGATTTTCTCCACCGCAGCTGACAACCAGACAGCCGTTGACATCCATGTGGTTCAGGGTGAGAGACAGTTTGCAAGAGACAACAAGACTCTTGGACAGTTCCGTCTGGATGGAATCCCGCCAGCAAGAAGAGGCGTTCCGCAGATTGAAGTTACCTTTGATATTGATGCAAACGGTATCGTAAACGTATCCGCTAAGGATTTGGGTACCGGAAAAGAGCAGCACATCACCATCACTTCCGGCTCCAATATGTCCGATTCCGACATTGAGAAGGCAGTGAAAGAGGCTGCTGAGTTTGAAGCTCAGGATAAGAAGAAGAAAGAGGCTATTGATACCAGAAACGATGCCGATTCCATGGTATTCCAGACCGAGAAAGCTTTGGAAGAAGTGGGAGATAAGTTAGATGCAACGGACAAGGCAGAGGTGGAAGCTGACCTCAACGCTTTGAAGGAAGCCATCAACCGTGCACCGATTGACCAGATGACAGATGCTCAGATTGATGACATCAAGTCTGGTAAGGAGAAATTGATGGCAAGTGCACAGAAGCTGTTTGCTAAAGTATATGAGCAGACACAGGCTTCCGGAGCACAGGGTGCAGGTCCGGACATGGGTGCTGGAGCTGGCAATGCAGCAGATGATGTTGTAGATGTATAAAAATATATCTGCAACAGACAGGATTCGCTGCAGCGAAAAGGCAGAATAGAGAACAAGCAGGGGAGTGTTGCAAAATTGGAAGTTGTTTTGCTGCACCCCCTTTGCGGGTTATAAACGGACAGGATTCGCCGCAGGCGAATCACCACTATGCATGAAAGGTAAAACGAGAGATGGCAGAGAATAAGAGGGATTATTATGAGGTCTTAGGCGTTTCCAAGGATGCGGATGATGCGGCACTCAAAAAGGCCTATCGAGCATTGGCCAAAAAGTATCATCCAGACGCAAATCCAGGAGACAAAGAGGCAGAAAAGAAATTTAAAGAGGCCTCTGAGGCTTACGCCGTGCTGAGTGACCCAGAAAAGAGAAAACAATATGACCAGTTTGGTCATGCAGCCTTTGACGGTGGAGCTGGTGGAGCCGGAGGTGGCTTTGGCGGCTTTGGTGGTTTTGGAGGTTTTGATTTTAACAGTGCCGATATGGGCGATATTTTTGGAGACATTTTCGGGGATCTGTTTGGCGGTGGAAGAAGCTCTTCCCGTTACAGCAACAGGCCGATGAAGGGAGCCAGCCTGCGCACCAGCATCCGCATCACCTTTGAGGAGGCGATTTTTGGCTGTGAGAAGGAGATAGATGTGAACCTGAAGGAAGAGTGTGCGAGCTGTCACGGAACAGGGGCAAAGGCAGGAACCACTCCTCAGACCTGTCCAAAGTGTCAGGGAAAGGGAAAGATAGTCTATACACAGCAGTCCATGTTTGGGCAGGTACAGAATGTGCAGACCTGTCCGGAATGTCGGGGAACCGGTAAGGTGATTAAGGAGAAGTGTCCGGACTGCTATGGCACGGGTTATGTCACCAACAGGAAAAAAGTGCGACTGACCATTCCGGCCGGTGTGGACAATGGAACCACCTTGCGAAAGAGCGGTTTGGGAGAACCAGGTGTGAACGGTGGTGAGAGAGGCGATTTGTTGATTGAGATTGTGGTATCTCAGCATCCGATTTTCAAGCGGCAGGAGACCAACATTTATTCCACCGTGCCGATTTCCTTTGTGACGGCAGCTCTGGGTGGAACTATCTCGATTAAGACAGTGGACGGAGAGACCGAATATGAGGTGAAACCAGGTACACAGACCGATAGCCGCATTACTTTGAAAGGCAAGGGAGTACCGTCCCTGCGGATGCGTTCGGTTCGCGGAAACCACTATGTCACTCTGGTGGTTCAGGTTCCGGAGAAGTTGAACGAGGAGCAGAAAGAGGCACTGAGACGCTTTGACGATGCGATGAAGGGCATCACACCGGATGGAGAGAAGCCAAAGAAGAGAAAACGTTTTCTGTAAAGGCTAAGGTTAGCATTAGTGAACAAGGGGACATACGGTCAGGACAGGGTGAATTTTGCGTCCTGCTGTGTTGCTTTTCGCTCTGCGTACGTCCAGTACGCATCGTTCAAGCGCCTTGCAGGGCACAAAATTTATCCCTGCCTGACTCTGCGACCTCAAGCGGAGAGAATATGGCCATTTTTAAGGCAGACGATGGAGGCGTACTGGACGTACGCCGACTGAGGATAACGCAGAAAATGGCCATATTATCCCGCTTTGAGGCGTATGTTCCCCTGTCCACTAATGCTAGTATCAGTGGACAAACGGACAGGATTCGCCTTACAGCGAATCACCACCATGTATGAAAGGGTGTGGCAAAATGAAGGCAGCAGATTTGGAATATTTGACCGTACCGCTTCCGGAAGATATCATGAAGCTCAAATGGTTTGGTGACTTTGAGCGGGCGAAACGGCTGATTGAAAAAAGACTGAAAAAGGACATCCCGAACGCTCTGAGAAAGCGATTGGAGCTAGAAAGGTTGATTTTGGATAGGCTTGCACAGTCCTACCTCTTCACGGAGGAGGAGGCTTTGAGGGAACTGGCGGAGTATGTGAGCGATGTCACGAAGGAAGAACTCGATGAATGGATTGATGAGGGAGCCATAGACTGGATATATGTCAATGGCGAGAGGAAAATCATAGACGATTTTGTCAGCAACCTTCTTAAGACTCGCCCAGAGATTGCGGCGAGAATTCGGGATGAACATAGAAACTTGGTGGAAGACAGGGCAAAGAATGCCGAGTTTTTGGATGAGGTGATTCGCAGACAGAAGGAAGAGGGCATTCTTAAGATGCGTTTTCGTCTGAGAGAGACCTTTCGGGTGAAAGAAGGGATGGAAAGACCGGATAAGCCTCTGCTCATTCATCTCCCTCTGCCCTTGGAATATGCACAGGTGAAGGACGTAAGAATCTGTGAGACATCGGAGGAGCCTCTCTTTGTGGCAGATAAGGAATACCCGCAGAGAACAATCAGTTTTCGCCGCAAGATGCAGGCAGGAGATTCGGTGTGGGTAGAATTTACCTATGAGATTCATGCCCCCTACGTGGAAGTAGATGCCGAGAAGGCTCTGTTCACGCAGCCTAAGTTTTATCTCAATGAGCAGCTGCCACACATTCGCTTCAGTCCCTACATCCGCAGTCTAGTGGAGGAGATAGTGGGGGAGGAAAAGAATCCTCTGCTGAAAGCGAGAAAGATTTATGACTACATCACGACGCACCTGATGTACTCCTTTGTACGCAGCTACTTTGCCATCACAGACATTCCAAGCTTTGCAGCCTCCTCATGGAAGGGGGACTGCGGGGTGCAGGCACTTCTCTTTATCACGCTTTGCCGTGCGGCAGGCGTTCCGGCACGCTGGCAGGCAGGACTTTACACGACCCCGACGGAGGCTGGCTGCCACGATTGGGCACAGTTTTATGTGGCTCCTTATGGTTGGCTGTATGCGGATTGTTCCTACGGCGGTGCGGGCTGGAGAGCTGGAAACTTGGACAAATGGAACTTCTATTTTGGCAATCTGGAACCCTTCCGTATGCCTGCCAATAGCGAGTTCCAGTACGATTTAAGCCCTGCCAAGCAGCATCTGCGCCGAGACCCCTATGACAACCAGTCCGGAGAGGCCGAGTATGAGGACAGACCTCTCTCCAAGGAAGAGTATGAGATGGAGGTTGAGGTGCTGGAGGCTACGGAGCTTTAGACTCTGTTGGCAGATGTTCCTTTTGGTATTCGGTCGGAGACATGCCAAATTCTTTTTTAAATGCTCTGTAAAAGCTGGTATAGTCGGAGAATCCGTACAGGCGGTATACCTGTCCGGCTCCATTGCCGGAAAGCAGGGCATTTTTTGCTGCCTGCAGCCGCTTTTTTAGGATATATTGGTGGGCGGAAATGCCCATGTTGTCCTTAAAAATGTGAGCAATGTGATACTTGCTCACGAAGAAAGCGGAGGCGAGGCGGTTGAGCGATAAGTCTTCCTCCAAATGTGCGTTGATGAAGCTGCATATATTCAGATAAAGAGCCTTTTCGTAGCTCCCATTGTTTTGATTGAGAAACTGATGAACGTTTTGATTGACAAAGAGCAGCAGGGAGGAGACCATCAGGCGAGCGGAGGCGGCATGGCCAAAGCCCTTGCTTCGGGAAGTCTCTAGGAGGTCAAGGATTCTGGCCTGCATCTCCTGAAAGGTGACGGTATCCATGTGAAAGACAAAATGCTGCCTTGTGGACACCTGAAGAAAGGCATAGGAGAAGGCGGCATCGCTCTGGCAGAGGGATTGGTAGAAATCTGGATGAATCCAGAGGACAAAGCGGCGGTAACTCTGCTTGTCGGTCTGAAATATGGGGCAGTGCGGTGTGTTTGGAGGAATCAAAAGCACATCTCCCGTTTTGAGGGCGTAGGAGCGGCCATGAATCTGGTAGGAGACATCCCCCTCCAAAAAGAAATAGATTTCATAATTCTCGTGGACGTGGGAGGAGACGGCGGAGGGATGGCAGTCGTCATAATAATAGATTTCAAAACTCTCAGAAAACATATATTGTCTGTGAGTGAAATGAGTCTGGAGCGATTTTTTCATGGAAGTTTTCCTTTCTGCATCTTTCTTTCTCGCATTTCTGACAAAATCACCATAAAAAAGTACTGGTTTTTCAGAAGATTATACCAAAGGACAGCAACTTTTGCAATGCTGACAACAAGCTTATCCATTGTAATTTTTCTAAAAATTCGGTATAATAAATATCAATGAGAAAATAGAGTGACAAGAAAAGGAGGATACACATATGAAATTATCATTCCGCTGGTATGGAGAGGATGACAAGGTAACTCTGGAGCAGATTCGCCAGATTCCCGGTATGCAGAGCATCGTGACCGCCGTATACGATGTTCCGGTCGGGGAGGTTTGGAGCAGAGAGAGCATTGCCCATCTGAAGAAACTGACAGAGGATGCCGGTCTTGCTTTTGAGGTGATTGAGAGTATTCCGGTGCATGAGGACATCAAGTTGGGTAAGCCGACCCGTGACAGATATATTGAGAACTACTGTGAGAACATCCGCCGTGTGGCAGAGGCAGGAGTGAAGTGCATTTGTTACAACTTTATGCCGGTGTTTGACTGGACGAGAACACAGTTAGACCATGTGTTGGCAGATGGCTCCACCTCTTTGGTATATTATCAGGAGCAGGTAGATCAGGTAAATCCTCTGGAGAGCGAGAGCGATTTGACTCTTCCAGGTTGGGATTCCAGTTATACAAGAGACGAGCTGAAGGCAGTGGTCGCAGAGTACAATGCGATGAGCGAGGATGATCTCTGGAATAACTTACAGTATTTCTTGGAGAGAATCATTCCGGTTGCAGCAGAGTGCGATGTCAACATGGCCATTCATGAGGATGACCCTTGCTGGAGCATCTTTGGACTTCCCAGAATCATCACCTGCGAGGAGAATCTGGACCGTTTCTTAAAGCTGGTTGATGACAAGCACAACGGCATCACCCTTTGTACCGGTTCTCTGGGCTGTTCCGCAAAGAATGACGTTCCGAGACTGGCAGCAAAGTATGCAGCAATGGGTAGAATCCATTTTGCACACCTGAGAAACGTAGCCGTTTTGGACAATGGCTTCGAGGAGAGAGCACATCTTTCTTCCTGCGGTTCTTTGGATATGTTTGAGATTGTGAAGGCTCTGAGCCAGAATGGCTTTGAGGGCTATGTGAGACCGGACCACGGCCGCATGATTTGGGGCGAGACTGGACGTGCTGGATATGGTCTGTATGACCGTGCACTGGGTGCAACTTACATCAATGGTCTGTTTGAGGCTGTTGAAAAGATGAGCAAGTAGGACGATGGTCCGAAGGGCGGAATGTGAGTCAGTTGGGATGGCATCAAAGGTGCAAAGGGACTGACTTTCCGATAGAGTGCTGATTCGCCACAGGCAAATTCGATTCGTTTATAAAGAATATATCGTTGTTTTTTGACTCCTAAAAGAAAAGAGAAATCACAGACAGATGCTAGGATTTGAATGTGGTTTCTTTTTTCTTTTGTCAAATGGAGCGTATACCCCCTGCCTGACTCTGCGACCTCAAGCGGAGAGAAAATGGCCATATTATCCCGCTTTGAGGCGTATATTCCCCTGTCCACTAATGCTATAGACAGCACAGAAAAAACATGCTATGATAGCAGGAGCCAAAAAAGGTACGGAAAACACCGCTGACAGGCAGTTCGGCGGAGGAAGAGAAAGGATTTTATATATGAAATGGAAGAAATTTACCCTGTCCACCACGACAGAGGCCGTGGATCTCATCAGTGAGCTTTGCAGCGAGATAGGCATCTGTGGAATTGAGATTGAGGACCACATCCCGCTGACGGAGAAGGAGACGAAGGGCATGTTTATCGACATTCTGCCGGACTTTGGCACGGATGATGGGAAGGCAAAGGTCAGCTTTTATCTGGAGGAAGAGGCCGATGTCAAGAAGATTCTGGAGGATTTGCAGGATGGACTGGCGGAGTTGAGACAGTTTACGGACTTGGGAAGCTGTGAGTTGGAGGCTTCGGAGACCGAGGATAAGGACTGGATTAACAACTGGAAACAGTATTTCAAACCTTTCACGGTGGAGGACATCTTGATTAAGCCGACTTGGGAGACGGTGCCGAGCGGACAGGAAGATAAGCTTTTGATTCAGATAGACCCCGGGACTGCCTTCGGAACTGGAAAACACGAGACCACGCAGCTCTGTATCCGTGAACTCCGCAAATATGTAACGGAGCAGTCCCGTATTTTGGATGTGGGAACCGGCAGCGGCATTTTGGGCATCACGGCCCTTAAGCTTGGAGCTTCCTATGTGATGGGAACCGATTTGGATGACAATGCCATCACGGCTGTGGGAGAGAATCTGGAGGCAAATGGCATCGCAGAGGGCTGTTTTGATGTGATTCAGGGCAATATCATAGACGATAAGGCAGTGCAGGACAGAGTGGGCTATGACTGTTATGATATTGTTGTGGCGAACATTTTGGCACCGGTGATTCTTTTGCTGCAGAGTGAGGTGGCCGTGCATTTAAAATCAGGCGGAATCTTTATCACCTCTGGCATCATCAACCTGAAGGAAGAGGAGGTTCTGGCAGCTTTTGCAGCCAATCCTGAGTTTGAGCTTGTGGAAGTCAACCATCAGGGCGAATGGGTGAATGTGACAGCGAGAAAATGCGGAAACGGCAGGAAAAGACCTTAGAAATGGAGTCCATATGTACCGTTTTTTTGTAGAAAAAGAGCAGATTGTGGGAGAAGAAGTACAGATTCGAGGGACGGATGTGAATCACATCAAGCATGTGCTGCGTATGAAGGTGGGAGAACCGATTCGCATCAGCGACAAGAAAGAGATGGACTATCTTTGTGAGATTGTTGCTTTGAGTGAGGATGAGGTGAGAGCCAAAATTGTTGAGGCAAAGGTCGGGGAGACGGAGCTTTTGGCGGAACTCATCCTATTTCAGGGGTTGCCAAAGAGCGATAAATTGGAGTGGATCATTCAAAAGGCAGTGGAACTGGGAGTTGCCAAGGTGTTTCCAGTAGCGATGAAGCACTCGGTGGTGAAGATAGAGCCGAAGAAGGAGACTGCCAAGCAAAAACGCTGGAATTCGATTGCCGAGAGTGCTGCCAAACAATCCAAGCGGCTCATCGTTCCGCAGGTGGGGGAAGTGCTTTCCTATGCTGCCTGTGTGGAGCAGATGAAGGAGTTGGATTTGGTGCTGCTTCCCTATGAGTGTGCAGAAGGGATGGAAGGAACCAAGCAGGCTTTGGCAAAACTCCAGAAAGGAAGCCGAGTTGGCATCGTGATTGGACCAGAGGGTGGTTTTGCAGAGGAGGAGGTCGCAGCGGCCAAGGAGGCAGGAGCACAGATTGTGAGCCTTGGAAAGAGGATTCTCAGAACCGAGACGGCGGGACTCGCCATGCTTTCTATCTTGATGTATCACCTAGAGACGATGTGAGAAGGACAAGCGAGCGGGGATGAGAGGCAGAGAGTGGCGAGGAATAGAGAGTGAAGACATTGATTTTTAACGGTTCTCCCAGAGCAAAAGGAGCAAGCAGTGAAATTGTGGCAGAGCTGAGAGCAAGTCTGGAGGGAGAAGGCGGCGAAGTGAGGGTGGTGGAGACCTATCGAAGCGACATCTCTCCCTGTGTGGACTGTCGCTACTGTTGGAGCCATGAGACTTGCTGCGTGCAGGATGGGATGCAGGAGGTCTATGCCTATCTGGAAGATTGTGACAATGTGGTAGTGGTCTCTCCCATTTATTTTATGGAGTTGACAGGCCCGCTGCTGTCGGTGTTGAGCCGTCTGCAGCTCTATTTCGCTGCCCGCAGATTTCAGGGGCGGCAGCTGCTCTCCAAAGAAAAGCAGGGAGTGGTGGTTTTGGTGGCAGGCAGCAAAAAGGACAGTTTTCAGGGAGCCTATCGGACGGCTAACATCTGCCTGCGTGAATTGAGGGCAACAAAGATTTTGGAGCAGGGCTTTCACAACACCGATTGCGTTTCGGTCAGAGAGCAGGAGGACTTTGCAGAGAAGATGCAGCGAATCGTGTCCGTTTTGCAGGACCATAAGGAAGAGGCAGAAGCAGAAGAAAGTAACACAGAGAAGTAAAAGC
>JAUNGR010000152.1 GCA_030524485.1 bacterium
GCCCATTGCCTTTAGGCGATGGGTAGTTCACTAATTTTCGTATGGCATGAGTCAAAAGACTGTCTCATACAATAAAGAGAATAAGAAAAAGCAAAATGGGATGGGAAAAAGAAGGCAGATGTTAAAAAAAGAGGGAATATTTTTGCCTTTGCATGCTTTTGTGTGCTGGATTTGGCTTATATTTTTTTGCCTATGTTTTGGGAATTTGACAGGGGAAGGTCTTATTGCCTATGCAGAGGAAGAAAAGAGTGTAGAAGAAAAAAGTGCGGAGGCACTGCGTCTTTATGCAAGGGCAGCGGTGCTTCTGGATGCAAAAACAGGGCGAGTGTTGTATGGGCAGAATGAGGAAGAGGTGTTGCCGATGGCAAGTACCACAAAGATTATGACCTGTATTCTTGCTTTGGAGCATGGAAATTTGAGAGATAAGGTGAAGATTTCTGCTTATGCTGCCTCTCAGCCAGATGTGCAGCTGAATGCGAGGGAGGGAGAAGAGTATTATTTGGAAGATTTGCTCTATTCTTTGATGTTGGAGTCACACAACGATTCTGCTGTGGCGATTGCAGAGCATATCGGAGGGAGTGTGGAAGCGTTTGCGGAACTAATGAATCAAAAAGCGAGAGAGTTGGGCTGTTACGACACGCATTTTGTGACTCCGAATGGATTGGATGCTGTGGATGCACAAAGTGGGGAGAGTCATGCGACTACCGCTCAGGATTTGGCAGAGATATTGAGGTATTGCGTGCTTTTATCACCCCAAAAAGAGGCTTTTATGAGTATCACACGCACGACATCCCGAACTTTTTCGGACTGCACAGGAAAGCACGCCGTTTCCTGCCAGAATCACAATGCATTGCTCACCATGATGGAAGGAGTGCTTTCTGGGAAAACAGGCTTTACGAACAAAGCGGGCTATTGTTATGTTGGAGCAGTGGAAAAGGAAGAAAAAACAATGATAGTGGCATTGTTGGGCTGTGGATGGCCACCGCACAAAACCTATAAGTGGAGTGATGTTCGCAAGCTTTTGCAGTATGGATTTGAGAATTACAGTTATCAAAGTTTGGATACGCCAGAGGCTTGGAGCAAAGAAAAATTAATCTTTCCACTGATTGAGGTGATGGGAGGAAAGACAAAACGGATAGGGGAAAGTGCTTGGTTGCATGTCAAGCTACAGTCAAAGCCGTTTCGGATGCTGTTGCGTGAGGGAGAAGAGGTGGAGTTGGTTTGGAAGGTTTCTAAGCAGTTAACTGCCCCAGTGCAATCCGGTACAACGGTGGGCTGTTTGGAGTACCGGATTGACGGCGTGACTTGGAAGAGCGATTTGGTGGTCACGGAGGGCAGTGTGGAAGCAACTGATTTTAAATGGTGCCTCCAAAAAGTGTTAGAGCAGGTTTTGCCAGCCGTTTAAGATGGCTTGTACTAATTTTTCTTCGTCTCCCTTGCCAGAATAGACGAGTTTTAAGGAGAAGAAGGGCTGTTCTTTTTCGAGAAGAGAAAGGAAAATGCGGTCTCCCTCCCAAAGTTTCAAAGAGGAGATTTGGGATTTTGGCACCCATTGCAGCACACCCTCAGAACAGTCTGGACACTCTGGAGCATCTGGACGAGAGGGAGAAAATTCTGTGCAAGTAAATAGGTGCATCAATTCCGTGTCATAATGATCGGTGATGAAGGTGATGATGCCACGATAGCGTAGGGATGTAGGTTGTATAACAAAACCTGTTTCCTCCAAAACTTCCCGAAGAACGCAATCTTCGGGACTTTCTTTGTCCTCAAATTTGCCTCCTACTCCAATCCATTTACCAGCATTGACATCCTGTTCTTTTTTGATGCGGTGCATCATGAGATAAGAATGGTCTCGTTCCAAGTAGCAAAGACTTGTGTTTTTAATACTCATATGTGTTTTTTCCTCCAAAGAAAACTGACATGATTCCTGACATGATTTGCCTGTGGCGAATCACCACTATGCATGAAAGTCGATTGCTCCGTGCCTCACGGTCTACGGTGATACTGTGGTATTAATAGCGGTTTAAGCAGGCAAACACTTCAATGGCACGGGGAAGTGCAAAATCGGACGGATAATATTTGGAGTTACATATGGATAAGATGCCATCTTTTTCCAATTTATTCATCAGAATTCGTACCAACTGTGTGGGTTCCGCTTTTTGTCCCTCGTAGTGTTCCTTGGCATAGCGAAGTAGGTAGGAGAGGGTGGTAGTCTGCTCAGAGTCCACCAACTGTTCCACATAACGCAAATCCACTTCCTCTTTTCCGATTAAAAAGGAGCGGTTTCCGGTATTTTTCACTTTCAGTCGCTCTTCCTGCACCGAATTGCCCCGATAGGATTTTTTCATCATGGAGGCAGCACCGAGATTCAGGCTGCGTTTCTTGGAAGGAAGCTTAAAATTAGGAGCGGTCAGAGCAGGAGCGGGGTATTCTGGGAGCAGCTGTTTGACCCTCTCGGTGATATCAACAGGGCGGTAGCAATCCATCTGGATGATGCTGTCTGCAAGGTAGAAATAGGCTCCGCTGCTTCCAGCTACCAAGATAGTAGAGATACCACACTGCGTGTACAAATCCTTGGCACGCTCCAAAAAGGGGATGATGGGTTCCTTCTCGTGAGAAATGACACGCTGCATCAGCTCATCCCTCACCATGAAGTTGGTGGCAGAAGTATCCTCGTCAATCAAAAGCAATTGGCTGCCAGCCTCAATGCCTTCCATGATGTTGGCTGCCTGAGAGGTGCTGCCGCTGGCATCCAAGGTGGAGAAGGAGCTGGTGTCCTTTCCGTTGGGGAGGTCACGGATGAACAGAGAGATATCCACATCGGAAATCTTTCTTCCGTCTTCGGCCCGCAACTTTAGGGCGGTATCATCCGTGAGAACATATTCCCGCCCATCTCCGGCAATGTGATTGTAGACTCCACGCTCCAAAGCCTGAAGCAGAGTGGATTTGCCGTGATAGCCGCCACCAGCAATCAGTGTGATGCCTTTTTTGATTCCCATGCCTGAAATATTACGTTGATTAGGAAGGGGAAGCGTCACAAGAAGAGATTTGGGAGAGTGAAAAGTCACACAGTCCTTCATGGGCTTGTCCGAGACACCACTCTCACGAGGAAGAATAGCTCCTTCAGCGACAAAGGCTACCAAATCCCGTTTCTTCATCTCCTCTCGGATAGTAAACTGGTCTTGGGCAAGGGAGAGAGTCTGCTGAATCTCTTTTAGGGGCAGATTTTTCTTCTGGAAGGCATTGAAAACTGCTTTGGGAAGAAAATCAAACAAAATTTTATCCAGTTCTCCTGCATTGATGCTGCGGCCATTTGCCGGAAATCCAACAGAAAAATGCAGGAAGAGAGTGTTGTTGCGAAGTTCGCAGGCACTGCGTTCCAAAACTTCCTGACCAGCACGGCTGATGGAGATGAGACCACTCTTTCCAGAACCTTGTGCCCGAAAACTAAAGTGGGAGATTTCCTTTCCGAAGCGTCTAAGAAGATAGTCCTGAAGAGCAATTCGCAGATGCTTGGCTTCTGGATAATTTTCAGAAAAGCCCAGATATTGGTAGGGAATGCTTAGACTCAAGCGAGAAGGAGCAGCAAAGGGGTCGCCCTGAACATGGTCAATGGACAGAGAGAAACCCTGAAATAAGTAGGAACCAGCCAATGCTTTATAGGCCGGATAACTTTTGTGGTCGATAGATTGCAGGCGTTGCCGCAATTCATTTGATGAAATCATAAAAACCTCCTAAATAAATGATGTAAACCATGTAAAAAGACCACAAAAGAGATGATGAATATAGATATCTGACATCTCTTTTGCAGCCCTTAACTTTCCTCATAGTACGGATTCGCCAAAGACGAACGCTGTTTCGTTATCCTTTTTTACAGGTTCTTGCCGCAGCACTTTTTGTACTTCTTGCCGCTGCCGCAAGGACAGGGATCGTTTGGATAAATCTTATGTCCCTCTCTGCGAATGGTTCCGGAAATCTTCTGAGCCTTATACAGCTCTTTTCTTCTCTCAGGGGTCAAAATCTCATCCCACTGTGGAAGACCGTACAGCCAAGAAGCCTTTGCCTCCACCATATTGTAGTAGAGTTTCTCAGGGTCAATCTCAATTTTGACTACGGTATCTTCCTCCATGGTTTCAATTGGATTTTCGTAGCCCTTCAAGCTCTCATTGATGCCATCCAGAAAACCAGTCATAATCAGAACTTCTGTGTTATATTTTTCAGCCAATTCCTTAACTGTTCCGGTAATCACTTCTGTTGGGTTGGAAAGAATCTGCTCATAGATGCCTTTCTCAATGGTAAAATAACCAGCCCAAAACTGCTCGCGGTCTTTTTCGTTCAGTCCCTCGCCGTATGCAAGGTTTCTCCATGTCTCTAAAATAGCCATTTTGTCTCCATCCTTTTTTCTTTCTATTTCAAAGGGCGTTTTTTAGTGCCTTTGAATAGTATATAATAAAACAGGAAAGAATGCAAAAGATTTTTTCTGAAAAAATGTATAAGATTTCTTTACGAGGCAATACTAGGAATATCAACCAAAGATAAAGTAAAATACTTATCCTCCCCTTTTTAATCCCCTGTTCATTCGCTTCGTGCGGGTGGGTGGGGGATGTTTTTG
>JAUNGR010000153.1 GCA_030524485.1 bacterium
TAGAAAAAGCAGAGTGTTGATTGAGATTCGCAAAAGAGAAAAAAAGAAGGTGATGGATTGCAGGAGGCTAAAATAGGTTTATATTTGCGTGAATGTGTAGAGGAAGGGGAATATTTAGGGATAGAAGCACAGAGGAAGGAGTTGCAGGAGTTCGTCTCAAAGTATATTTTGGTGAAAGAAACAGAAAAGCAAGAGGAGCAGCCGCTGACTCAGGAATGCAAAGAGTACGTGGATGAGGGTTATTCTGGAGCAACATTTGATAGACCGGCATGGAGGCAGCTGATTGAAGATATGAAAAAGGGAAACCTTCAAACCATAATTGTGAGCGATTTTTCTAGAATTGGAACGGATTCCGTGGAAGTGGGAGAGTATTTGGAGCAAATCTTTCCGCTTCTGGGAATCCGTTTTCTTGCATTGAGGAACAACTATGACAGCAAACAGTATCCATATCCGACAGAAAAGACCAAAAATCAAAAGCGAAAGAGGGAAAGTGCCAAAAAGAGAAGGGAGAGCCTGAAGGAAAGGTGGCAGCAGGGAAAATCAACAGGGGGAAGAGTGTTGTTTGGCTATAAAATGAATCCAGAGACAGGAGAATGGGAACTGGAGTCTCAGACGGCTTCCTGTGTGAGACTGATTTTTGAGCAGGCAATGAAAGGAAAAAGTAGCATTCAGATATCCAATTTTTTGAATGAGCAGCAGTTCCCTACACCGGGACAATACAAGGCACAGTATCGAAAGGTGCCAGATGCAGAGGTACTATGGGATTCTGCAAAAGTGAGAAGTATTTTGTCTCGTTGTGAATACACAGGAACTCTTGTGAAAGGAAGGCGGCAGAATATTGCATCTGGAAGCAAGGTGACGAGAAAAACATTGGAAGAGGATAGGATAGTTCTTCCCAACCATCATCCTGCCATCGTGAGTGAAAACGAATATGAATTAGCAAAGGCAAGCATTCGGCAGGCAGAAAAAGGAAAATATCGTGGGAAGAGAGAATTTCTCCTAAAGGGGAAGCTGCGTTGCGGTACCTGCCATTTGGCACTTGCTTACACAGAGAGTGGAAGTGTACCAAAGCTGTACTGTCCCCACAAAGCAAACACTGGAAGTTATGCAGCTTGCTCTGGGGAAATGTATCCTTTGGCACTGATTGAAGCTAAGGTTGTTTCGGAAATCAAACAGTTTTGCGTGGATTTGGAGAAGGAGAAAACAAAGGAGAGTCAGGCAACGGTTCAGTTTGTGAGAACACAGTTAGAAAAGTCAGACGGAAAACTCACAGGGGATATGGTAGAGCTGTTGGTGGATACGGTGTATGTCTATCACAAGAAACAGATAGAAGTGACGTTGAGACAGCCAGAAAAAGCTTGTTATTCTGTGGATTTTTCATTCAAAATGTAGTGGTACTCTGGCAGTACCTTTTCGCTGTTTCGTTTGCGGCAGGTTGCCATAAGTGCAGTGGTAAGCGTTTTTGTGTCAATCTCCATGCCAGCGTGTTGCAGGATATATAAATCGTAAAAATCACGTAGCCGCGTATTGAAGATTGTCCGCACTAATACAGTTTCAATTTTTTCTGCAAGTACCGTTTCGAGCGTGTACGCCCACAACGAGATATACCGTTGCTCAAACATCAGTTTGTAGTGATATGTAATTTCGGAGGGTGTTACTATATCCCCTGTCGATATATCGAGCTTTAGTGGGATTTTCGTGGTATCTAAAAATGCGTTTAGGGAAAGACGTACACCACCATACTCTGCTTCGTCCATAATGTTTGAAACGTCTTTGATCTCAAAACGGATATTGTCGTCAATAGGTATGGCAACGATTTCCTCTACGATTCGTTTTATGTGCTCGCAGTCAAGGGGAAAATTGCGAATTGTGGTATCAATATCCATTGTCGCCCTGTTGTTTAGCCCTACCATAGCAGAAACAAGCATACCACATTTTAAGATAAAGTTGTCTTTATACTTTGAAAGGACGACACGCTCTAAAAAGCGTTCCATAGCATAATTGCGGATTAGAAGTTGTGATTTACCGCTGTCCCCCTTTGCTATATTGCGAATTAAATCTTTTAGTTGTTTTGATGTTTTAATCATTAAAATAGTACCCCCATTGTTTCTCGGATTTTCTTTTCCAGTCGCATTGTCTTTGCATACTCCATAAGTCGATTAAGGTTTTTATCTTTTCGTTTCATAAACCCTACCAACGCATAGTTGAAAGTGGAAATATCCATATCAGACCGTTTGCGGATTATATCACAAATAGTGCGTTCCATATTGTAAACGGCAATTGGATGTCCAGATGGAGAGGATATTTGGCAAATGCCCAGCATGTGCCATTCCTTTTTTGTATAAATAATCTTAACCCCTTTTTCTGCAAGTGTCGGATTATTATATTTTGCGGGTACAGTTACCGTAAATGGAATTGGCTCCATTTCCGCAAGCTCGTGTAGATACAGTGAGGTTTCGTGGGAATATATCGCTTTGGGAATTTGAGCTTGTAGCAAATACATTTCATCAGCCCATGCAGAGGGCAAAAGGTAAATTCCATGTGCGGCCTTTTCGAGTCCAATACTTTGGGCATATTTGTAAAAAGTTTCTTTAGAAATGCCAGCGGCGACAACATCAGCTGTTTTCACAATGCCATTCTTTTCTGCAAGCAGTTTTTCAATTATGTTTTGCTTCAAAAAATCACCAACTTTCATACGGATAAGATATCATAAAGACTGTATAAAAGTCAATTTATTTTTCACTTTCAAACTTTTTATCTTATCACATTTGTTCCCGCACTCTGCTTTGGGACGGATAGAGAGTATTGCCCATGTTTTTTTCGAGTATGCCGTACTCTTGTAGTTGCTTTTTTGTCCGTAATCCTTATACAACTGGCTTTTCCTATTATTTAGACTGCTGAACTCCTTGAGAAGTGAAACTGAGACAGCCAGAAAAAGCTTGCTATTCTGTGGATTTTTCATTATAATAGAAAAAGAAGAAAAAGAAGAAACTAAAAATAAAAAGTTACTTTAAAAGAAAATAAAATTAAGACATTAAGAAATCACGAAGAGGAAGCACAGCGATGGAAACAAAAGGCACGAAGGAAGTAAAAAATCCGAAAACAAAAAAGGAAAAGAAAGACTTTAGATTCCCCAATGAAGTGCCACAACTGTGCCGAAATGAGAGACAGGGCATCAGAGAGCTTCTTGTGATTGGGGGCGGTGCATCCGGACTGCTGGCGGCAATTTTTGCGGCGAGAGCCGGTGTGCAAGTCAGCATACTGGAACACAAGGAGCAACTGGGAAAGAAGATTTTGTCTACAGGAAATGGTCGCTGCAATCTGGGAAATCGACGAATGGATGAGACCTGTTATTATGCAGGAGAGCAGGAGTTTCCATGGAAAGTCTTTTCTCGCTTTGGTCTGGCGGAGAGCGAGGCTTTTTGGCAGGATTTAGGCTTGGTGCTTCGAGATAAGAATGGTTATCTCTACCCTTGGTCGGAGTCGGCAGCGGTTGTGACAGAACTTTTGGATAGAGAAATTGAGGCTCTTGGCGTTGAAGTAAGGCTTGGCTGTCATGTGACCGCCTGTGTGCAGGAGAAAGCAAGAGGTCTGTGGAGAGTCAAGAGCGAGCAGGGAGATTTTTTGGCAAGGCGAGTGATTCTAGCCTCTGGCTCCAAGGCAGCCAGTGTTCTAGGCTCGGATGGCAGCGGTTATGCCATAGCAGAGTCTCTTGGGCATCAGGTGCTTCCTGTGCTTCCAGCCTTGGTGCAGCTACGTTGTCAGGGAACCTTTTTTAAGGCTTGGAGCGGCGTGCGGGTGCAGGCAAGGGTGAGTCTTTATTGGGAAGCCCAGCTTGCAGCGAAAGACGGTGGAGAGGTACAGCTTACAGACTATGGTATTTCTGGAATCCCTGTGTTTCAGGTTAGTCGCTTTGCCTCAAGGGGACTCTACGAGGGGAAAAAGGTGGAGGTTCTTTTGGACTTTCTTGCCTTCTTAAAGCCAGAGGAAGAGAAAATGTGGTTTAAGGAGCGGTTGCAGAGCTTGGAAAAGCAAAGGGCAAATATTTTTTTGGCAGGTTTCCTTCAAAAAAAGTTAGCAACTGTACTGCTTAAAAGTGCGGGGATTGTAGGGGAAAGTCGCTTGTGTGATTTGACCGAAGCTCAGAAAAATAAGTTGTTTTTGGTGTTGACGGCATTTCGCTTGACTGTGTTACAGACAAATTCCTTTGAGCAGGCACAGATTTGTACGGGAGGCGTGGATGTTGGAGAGATTGATGCAGCTACGATGGAGTCTAAGTTGGCTTCTGGACTTTATCTGACAGGGGAACTATTGGACGTAGACGGTATTTGCGGAGGCTATAATCTGCAATGGGCTTTTTCCTCTGGTGCTGTGGCAGGAAAGGCAGCCGCTGCCAGTCTTAAGTGTAGGAATGAAAAAGCAAACAAACTAAAAAACAAACAGT
>JAUNGR010000010.1 GCA_030524485.1 bacterium
ATTTTGATTCACTCTCGCCATGTCCTATCCTTCCTTTCTATCCCCTGCTCTTGCGTCCCGCTTCTCTCTTTGTTCTTCTCTCTTTTTCTCTGTCTGACTCCTATTTTCTATTCGCTCTCATGCAGCAAAAGTACCATCCTCGCAGATTCCACCAATGTCCTACCTGTGTTCATGCTTGTCTTCTGCAAATACGAATGGGCTTCTTTTTCCGAGATATGATTGCGCTCCATCAAAAGTTCTTTGGCTCTTTTGACGAGCTTTTCCTCCTCCTCGTTGCGAAACTTAGATTTGGGTCTTGTGGGAGCCTTTCCCAAACCAGTCAGCATCTTCACTGTGTTCACCAAATCATAGGTTTTCACCGGCATGGCTACCGCCATGATGCCCGCCTCACAGCGGCTGATCACACTCTCAGAGCCAATGAGCAGCATCGAAAAATTCTCTGGCAGGTTTTCCTTCAATTCCATGTAGTACATATCTCTCAGATGGTAACCACTGATAAGCAGTCCGCCCGAAAAGCGTTCGCACTCAGACAGAGCCTGTGCTCCGGAGATACACACTACCATATCGGAAAAACCGTTCCTCTGTAAGATTGTCTCCAGCCTTTTTCCGTCCTCAATCTTTCCAAATGCGATGATAATCCCTTTCATCCGCTCCCCCTATCTGCGTACTGTCCTCTTCTGTCCTCCAAGACATACACAGCGAGCCTCACATACGATGCAGATAGGCTTCCGTCTCCCATGCTGTGACCTGTCTCTCATAGCTGTCCCACTCTTCCTTCCTCGCAGTTAGATACTCCTTCACAAATTTCTTTCCCAGCACAGTGCGTGCAAAGTCCTTCTTCTCTGCCTTCTCAATCGCAACTCCCAGATTTCGGGGGAAGGAGAGGGCTTTTTTCTTCTCTCCTTTGCGAAGCCCCAAAAGTCCAGCCTCCAAAAACAGAGCCAAAAGCACATAGGGATTGGCTGTTCCGTCTGCGGTCTGCACTTCCACTGCTGCACGGTCCTTCAATGCCTTCCATGTCTTCACCTGAATCACGGGATTGTCGGTCAGATGGCTGTTCTCCCGGAGTCTTCGATAGGAATTGACGGTTGGATTGGCAAACACAGCGGTCTCCTCGATGCGATTTGCGATTCCTGCCATGAAGGCCTCCTGCAACTTTTCATCCTCAAACACGTTTTTGCCGTCCTTCCAGAGTTCTATCTGCATATGCATACCAGAACCCTCAACTCCCGTTTTGGGCTTTGGCATAAAGGTGGCATGAAGCCCATGCCGCTTGGCAATCGCTCGAACCGCCATCCGCATGGTCACAATTCTGTCCGCCGCCTGAAAGGCTGTCGTCTCCTGAATGTCAATCTCGTGCTGTCCAGGCCCCACCTCGTGATGCGAGGATTCCACCGGCAACCCCATCTCCTTAAGAGCCAGTACCATATCTCTTCGGGCATTCTCCCCTAGGTCAATCGGGCTGACATCCAGATAGCCTGCCCTCTCATGGGTCAGGCTGGTGGGCAGTCCATTCTCATCGGTATGGAAGAGGAAAAATTCACACTCCGGCTTCACAAAGAAAGTGTAGCCCTCTTTTTTGGCCTGCCTTACGACCTTTCTGAGAATCTCTCTTGAGCTGTTTTCCCAGCTTTCTCCGGCATCGTCCACAATGTCACAGAGGAAGCGAGCCACTTTTCCGGTCTGTGGTCTCCACGGAAGAATGGCGAAGGTATCCAAATCCGGAAGCAAATAGAGCTTTCTTCTCTTTCCGTCCGGCTCCCTCTCCTCAATCGGAAAGGGGTTTACAAACACCCGCAGCAGTTGATCTGCTGTGATGGCAATGTTTTTTAAGCTTCCTGACATATCTGTAAATTGAAGACGGATGAATTCCACATCCTCTTCCTGAACCACTCTCATAATCTCTTCCAGACGTTTCTCTTCCATAATTCTTCCTTTCTCCGATTTCAAAGCTGCCGCTTGTCCGTTTTGTCCCTAGGACAGCGGATTGCACCTCACTTCTTACTATTCCAAATTTGTGTAACCCATCAAGGAGGCATCCACAGCTCTTGCAACCTCTCTTCCTTCCCGAATCGCCCAGACCACCAGAGACTGCCCTCGTCTCATATCACCGGCACAGAATACACCTGAGACTGCGGTCTCATAACCAGCATTCTGGGTCTCCACTCGGCATCTCTCATTTAATTTCACACCAAAGGCATCCGCTACTTCCTTCTGTGCTCCCAAGAAGCCAGCTGCAATCAACACCAAATCCACATCCACAACCGTCTCACTGCCTGCCACCGGAGCCATCACAAACCGTCCAGAGGCATCCTGCTTTCTCTCCACTCGGGCTAATTTTGCCTTTGCTACCTCTCCCTTCTTGTTTGCAACGAACTCCGTCACCGTGGTCTCATAGACCCTTGGGTCTTTTCCAAACACGGCGATGGCCTCCTCCTGCCCATAGTCGGTCTTCTCCACTCTGGGCCATTCCGGCCAGAGATTGCCTGCCGCTCTCGTCTTTGGAGGCTTAGGCATCATCTCCAGCTGCAGCACGGATTTGGCTCCGAGGCGGATGGCAGTTCCCACACAATCATTTCCCGTGTCGCCGCCTCCAATCACCAGCACCCGTTTTCCCTTGACCGAAACCACCTTTCCATCCTGCAGGTTAGAATCCAAAAGGCTCTTAGTCACGCTGCTCAAAAAATCCACCGCAAAGTAGATTCCCGAAAGCTCTCTTCCTGCCACTGCAATGTCTCTTGGTCTGGAAGCTCCGCAAGCCAATATCACTCGCTCAAACTCCCTCTTCAATCTTGCCGCTACTTTTGCATCGGAAGCGTCCACACCAGTCTCAAAGACCACCCCTTCCTCCTGCATCAGGCGGATTCTTCTCTCCACCACATCTTTCTCCAGCTTCATGTTCGGAATGCCGTACATCAAAAGACCACCTGCACGGTCACTTCTTTCAAACACCGTGACGCTGTGCCCTCTCTTGTTCAATAGCTCCGCTGCCGCTAGACCCGCCGGACCGCTTCCGACCACTGCTACCTTCTTTCCAGTTCTTACCTTCGGCGGCTTCGCCTCAATCCGTCCGCTCTCCCAAGCATAGCTCACAATCGCATACTCATTTGCCTTGCTCGCTACCGGCTTGCCATTGACATTACAGGTGCAGGCAGCCTCACAGAGAGCCGGACAAACGCGGGAGGTGAACTCTGGGAAGCAATTTGTCTTCTCCAGACGTTTCCAAGCCTCGTCCATGTTTCCACAGTACAGAAGGTCATTCCACTCCGGCACCAGATTGCCCAGAGGGCAGCCGGAAGTCATTCCGGCAATTTCCCCTCCATACTGACAAAAGGGAACTCCACAATCCATGCATCTTGCACTCTGTATTCTCTGCTCTTCCTGCGAAAGAGGCGTATGGAACTCGTGAAAATGGCAGATTCTTTCCTTCGGGCTTTCAGCCGGTGCATCTTTTCTCTCATATTCCATAAAACCAGTTGCTTTTCCCATCTTACTTTCCTCCTGTTCCCTACTTTGTTGCACGGTAGAAAGCCTCTACCTCTGCCTGCTCTTTCGTCAATCCCTGTGCTTCCAATTCTGCTGTCAGCTGCAATACCCTCTTGTAATCGCTCGGAATGATTTTCTTGAACTTAGGCAGATAGGCCTCAAAATCCTCCAGCACCTGCTTTGCACGAGGAGAAGCTGTCTCCTTTGCGTGTTCCTCAATCATTTCCTTCAGTTCCCGAATGTCATAGGGATTCTCCAATTTCTCCACGGAAACCATCTCTTTGTTCATATGTTTGTATAAAATATTTTGCTCATCCAGCACATAGGCAATGCCGCCGCTCATACCAGCTGCAAAGTTCTTTCCGGTGGCTCCCAAAATCACCACACGACCTCCGGTCATGTACTCACAACCATGGTCTCCGACTCCTTCCACCACGGCTCTGGCTCCTGAATTTCGGACACAGAACCTCTCGCCTGCAATGCCGTTGATGAAGGCCTTTCCAGCTGTGGCTCCATAGAGAGCTACGTTTCCGACTATCATATTTTTGTCTGCTTCGTACTTGGCTCCCTTCTTCGGGCTTACCACCAGCTTGCCACCAGAAAGTCCCTTGCCGAAATAATCGTTGCTGTCTCCTTTCAGTCTTAAGGTCAAGCCATTCGGGATGAAAGCCCCAAAACTCTGTCCGCCCGCTCCTTCACAGTTGACCACAAAGGTATCTTCCGCAAATCCAGCTTTCTCTCTCTTGGTAATCTCTGAGCCAAAAATGGTTCCAAAGCTACGGTCCGTGTTTCCTACCGTGACAGAAATCTCGGCTCCTCGTCCCTCTTGCAAGGCCGCTCCCAAGCGCTTCACTAACACCGTCTCGTCCAGTGTTTTTTCCAACTTAAAGTCGTACTCGTCCTCCGCTCTAAAATACTGTCTCTCCCCTGCAAATGGATTTTTTAGAATCGCAGATACGTCCACTTTTGCAGCCTTACTGTCCTCTGTGCAAGCCTTCTTTCTGAGCAAATCGCTTCTTCCAATCAGCTCGTTGATGCTGCGGATGCCAAGCTTTGCCATGTACTCCCGCATCTCCTGTGCAATGTAACGCATGAAGGTCTCTACATATTCCGCTTTCCCCTTAAAGCAGGCACGCAGCTTCGGATTCTGGGTGGCAATGCCCATCGGGCAGGTATCCAAGTTGCAGACACGCATCATGACACAGCCCAAAGTAATCAGCGGAGCGGTCGCAAAACCGTACTCCTCCGCTCCCAAAAGAGCCGCAATCACCACATCCCGACCACTCATGAGCTTGCCATCCGTCTCAATCTTCACACGGGTGCGCAGCCCATTCATCAGGAGAGTCTGATGAGTCTCAGCCAGTCCCAACTCCCAAGGCAGTCCCGCATGATGAATGCTGCTTAGAGGAGCGGCTCCGGTTCCGCCGTCGTAACCTGAAATCAGAACCACCTGTGCACCAGCCTTTGCCACACCGGCTGCCACGGTTCCCACACCCGCTTCGGACACCAGTTTTACCGAAATTTTTGCGTCTTTATTTGCATTTTTCAAGTCGTAAATCAACTGTGCCAAATCCTCAATCGAGTAGATATCATGGTGAGGTGGCGGGGAAATCAAGCTCACCCCTGGAGTGGAATGTCTGGTCTTTGCCACCCAAGGATACACCTTCTTGCTTGGCAGATGACCGCCCTCACCAGGCTTTGCTCCCTGTGCCATCTTAATCTGAATCTCATTTGCACTCACCAGATAGCGGCTGGTCACTCCAAAACGACCAGAAGCTACCTGCTTAATGGCGGAACAAGCATCGTCCTTCTGCCCTGCTGTATCCAGACGCTCCTCGCTCTCACCGCCCTCGCCGGTGTTGGACTTTCCGTGTAGGTGGTTCATGGCAATCGCCAGAGCCTTGTGTGCCTCCTCCGAGATGGAGCCATAGGACATGGCACCTGTCTTAAAGCGTCTCACGATGGAGTCCACGCTCTCCACTTCCTCCAGCGGAATACCCTCCTTCGGATAAGCAAACTCCAAAAGGCTGCGGATGCTTCCGAAACATTCCTTATCAACCTCTCTTGTGTACTCCTGAAAGAGCTTGTAATCCTGCTCCCAAACCGATTTCTGCAAGAGATGAATGGTCTTGGGATTGTATCTGTGCTCCTCTTTGCCGCTTCTCATCTTGTGGAAGCCCTCGCTGTTCAGGGCAGAATCGTTGGAAAGTCCCAGCGGGTCAAAGGCTTTGGAGTGCAGCTCATCCACCGTCTTAGAGATATCATCAAGCGTAATACCACCAATTCGACTAACCGTATTTGTAAAGTAGGTGTCAATCACCTCTTTGGAGATACCTATGGCCTCAAAAATCTGAGAGCCTTGATAGGACTGGATGGTGGAAATTCCCATCTTAGAAGCTATCTTGATGATGCCACCAACCACCGCATGGGTGTAGTCCTCCACAGCCGCATAATAGTCTTTTTCCAACATATGATGAGCAATCAGGTTGCGGATGGTCTCCAAGGCCAGATAGGGGTTCACGGCACTTGCACCATAGCCCAAGAGAGCCGCAAAATGATGCACGTCTCTCGGCTCACCGGACTCCAAAATCAGGGAGAGAGCCGTTCTCTTACGGGTCTTTACCAAGTGCTGATGCACAGCGGATACGGCCAAAAGCGACGGGATGGCTACATGATTCTCATCCACCCCTCTGTCAGAGAGAATCAAGATGTTCGCTCCGTCACGGTAGGCCTTATCCACCTCCACGAAGAGATTTTCAATCGCACGCTCTAACTTCATGCTCTTAAAATACAGAATCGGAACCACTTCCACCTGAAAGCCCTTCACTCGCATATTTTTGATTTTGAGCAAATCGGTGTCCGTCAGAATCGGATTTTGAATCTTTAAAGCTTGACAGTTCTCTGGCTTCTCCTCCAAAAGGTTGCCCTCTTTTCCAGAATAAATCGTGGTGGAGGTCACGATTTTCTCACGGATGGCATCAATCGGCGGGTTTGTCACCTGTGCAAACAACTGCTTAAAGTAATGGAAGAGTGGCTGATATTGGTTGGAAAGCACCGCCAAAAGAGTGTCCGCTCCCATCGCTCCTATGCCCTCTGCTCCGTTTAAAGCCATGCTTAAAATGGTTTTTCTACATTCTTCATAAGTATAACCGAACGCTTTCTGCAAACGCAAAAGCTCATCCTCGCTGTACTCTGGAATGCTCTTGTTGGGGATTTTTAAGTCCTTTAATTCCAGCAAACCACCATCCAACCACTCTCCGTAGGGTTGACGGCTCGCATACATTCCTTTCAGTTGCTCATCCGAGTAGACCTTTCCCTTTACGGTGTCCACCAGCAGCATTTTTCCAGGATACAATCTCTCCTTCTCCACAATCTGCTCTTCCTTAATGGGAAGCACACCGACTTCAGAAGAGAGGATGAGAGTGTCATCTTCCAAGATATAGTAACGGGAAGGCCGCAGACCGTTGCGGTCCAAAACCGCTCCCATCACATCGCCATCCGAGAAAAGAATGGAAGCAGGGCCATCCCAAGGCTCCATCATCGTCGCATAGTACTGATAGAAGTCACGCACCTCCTGCGGCATAGCGTGGTTGTTGTCCCAAGGCTCTGGAATCGCAATCATCACTGCCAGCGGCAAATCCATGCCGTTCATCATCAAAAATTCCAAGGTATTATCCAACATAGCGGAATCGGAACCATGGGTGTTGATTACCGGAAGAATCTTATGGAACTCGTCCTTCAAGTACAGGGACTCCATCGTCTCCTCTCTCGCAAACATCTTGTCCGCATTGCCTCGAATCGTGTTAATCTCACCATTATGCACAATCAAGCGATTGGGATGTGCCCTCTCCCAGCTCGGATTTGTGTTTGTGCTGAAGCGAGAATGTACAATTGCAATCGCAGAAGTGTACTCTGGATTTTGTAAGTCCAAAAAGAAGGTACGCAGCTGTCCCACCAAAAACATGCCCTTGTAGACAATGGTTCTTCCAGATAAGGAAACCACGTAGGTGTTTTCGCTGCTCTGCTCAAACACACGGCGTACCACATAGAGCCGTCTATCAAAGTCTATGCCGGCAGCGAGATTCTCCGGCTTCTTGATGAAAGCCTGCCAGATGGAAGGCATACAGGAGCGTGCCTTGCTTCCCAGAACTGCCGGAACGGTGGGAACCTCTCTCCATCCTAAGAATTCCAAGCCTTCCTTCTCGACAATAATCTCAAACATCTTTTTGGCTTGACTGCGTTTCAGCTCATTGGTTGGGAAGAAAAACATACCGACTCCGTACTCTCTCTCCTTGCCTAAGGCTATGCCCAGCTTTGCTGCCTCCTTTGCAAAAAACGGATGAGAAATCTGAAGCAGAATTCCAACTCCATCACCAGTCTTTCCCTCTGCATCTTTTCCAGCACGGTGTTCCAGATTTTCCACAATCTGCAAGGCATGTTCCACGGTCTTGTGGTCTTTTCTGCCCTTGATGTTCACAACGGCACCGATACCACAGTTGTCATGTTCAAAACTCTCCCGATACAGCCCCTCTTGGGGCTGTCTTCTCTCGCACATGGCTCTCTTTTCTTCCATAGATGTTTCCTCCACTTCTGCTTTGTTTCTACACTAACACGATTCGCCTGTGGCGAATCCCTACCATATAGGTGAAAATTGATTGCTCGCTCCGTTACACTTGCTGTTTTTCTTTTCGATAGGCGGCTGCCGCCTCAATGAATCCGGCAAAAAGCGGATGCGGGCGGTTGGGACGGGACTTAAATTCTGGATGTGCCTGTGTGGCAAGGAAGAATCTCTTCGTTGGAATTTCTATCATCTCCACAATTCTTCCGTCTGGTGAGAGACCAGAGAGCCTCATTCCCTTTTCCGTCAAATCTTTACGGAACTCGTTGTTGACCTCATAACGATGTCTATGTCTCTCCGAGATTTCTCTCTTTCCATAGAGGGCGTAGGCCTTCGTATCCTCTCCTAACACGCAGGGATAAGCCCCTAGCCTTAAGGTTCCTCCAATGTCCTCCACCTCTTCCTGCTCCGGCAACAGGGCAATCACCGGATGGGTGGTTCTAGCATCCAGCTCCGTGCTGTGGGCATCTGCAAATCCTAGAACATCCCTTGCAAATTCCACAACTGCCATCTGCATTCCCAGACACAGTCCCAAAAATGGAATGTCATGCTCCCTCGCATAGCGAATGGCTTCTATTTTGCCTTCCACACCACGGCTGCCAAAGCCTCCTGGAACTAAGATTCCATCCACTCTTCCCAAAAGTTCCTCTGCACGTTCTTTCGTCACAGTCTCTGCGTCCACCCAATCTATGCTGACACTGACGTGATTGGCGATGCCGCCGTGCTTTAGGGCTTCCACCACACTGATGTAGGCATCGTGAAGCTGAATATACTTTCCAACCAAGGCAATTCGTACCTCGCTCTTAGGATATTTTAAGGCTTCCACCATCGCCTTCCAGTCCCTCAAATCCGGTTCTGGACAGGAAAGCTTAAGACATTCCAGAGCCACCTGTGCCAAGCCCTCTCTTTCCATATCCAAGGGAACTTCGTACATATACTCCTCATCCAGATTTTCAATCACATGACTCACTGGAACGTTGCAAAACAGTGCAATTTTTTCCCGAATGTCCTTTGTAATGGGTAATTCGGAACGGCAGACCAAGATATCCGGCCAGATTCCCATGCCCTGCAGTTCCTTCACGCTTGCCTGTGTGGGCTTGGTTTTCATCTCCCCTGACATCCGAAGATAGGGAATCAAAGTAACATGAATCAGAATGGCATTCTCATGTCCCACCTCGTGCTGGAACTGGCGAATCGCCTCTAAGAAGGGCTGGCTCTCAATGTCTCCGACCGTTCCTCCCACTTCAATGATGGCGATGCGGTTCTCCTCCTCGCTCTTTGGCTGGTAGAAGCGGCTCTTGATTTCATTTGTGATATGAGGAATGACCTGCACCGTTCCCCCGCCGAAGTCTCCATGTCTCTCTTTCTGAAGCACGGTCCAGTATACCTTTCCAGTCGTCACGTTGGAGTTCTTATCTAGGCTCTCATCAATAAATCTCTCATAATGCCCCAAATCCAAGTCTGTCTCTGTGCCGTCATCCGTGACAAACACCTCTCCGTGCTGAATCGGATTCATGGTTCCGGGGTCCACATTAATATAGGGGTCAAACTTCTGCATGGTGATAGAGTAACCTCTTGCCTTCAAAAGCCGCCCCAAAGAGGCTGCCGTAATTCCCTTTCCTAATCCAGAGACCACTCCGCCTGTCACAAACACATACTTTACTGCCATAACTGCCTCCATTTCCATGTACGTTTTTCACTTTCCTATTGATATGAAAAAAGGAGTCAAATACCCCTTAATTGGGTATTGACTCCTTTGTCAATCAAACTCTATTGTAGTTCCGTTTTCGGTTCCACATTAATAAGTCCATACTATAACGCAAATTTCTCTATTTGTAAAGAGGGAAATTCTAAAAATTTTTTTTCAAAAAACGATTGACTTTTGAATTTTTTTGTGTATACTACTTCCCATAAGCAAGGTTGCTTTGAGTTTCATGCTCGAAGTGCCTTGCTTTTTTGTTGTAAGGGAGTTCGAGGCGGACTTGTCCGCTTTGTTCTTTTGAACGATATCCCCATAGCTTGCATTCAGAAAGGAGAGTTCCCATGAACCAAAATATCCCAGAGTTATACGGAAGCCTCGTATTTAATGACAAGGTGATGAGAAACAAACTGCCAAAAGATGTTTACAAAGCATTGAAGAAAACCATGCAAAATGGTACGCATCTGGAGCTTGACATCGCAAATTCCGTTGCGACCGCTATGAAAGAGTGGGCAGTCGAACACGGAGCCACCCATTTCACACACTGGTTCCAGCCTATGACCGGCATCACCGCTGAGAAGCATGACAGCTTTCTCTCCCCAGTCGGAGACGGAGAGGTTATCATGAACTTTTCCGGCAAAGAGTTGGTAAAAGGAGAACCAGATGCCTCCAGTTTTCCGTCCGGCGGCCTTCGTGCTACCTTTGAAGCCAGAGGATACACCGCTTGGGACCCTTCCTCACCGGCATTCTTGAAGGATAAGACCTTATACATACCAACTGCTTTCTGTTCTTATACCGGCGAAGCCTTAGATAAGAAAACGCCTCTGCTGCGTTCCATGGAAGCTCTGAACCACCAAGCAACCAAGTTGCTTCATCTGATGGGACACGAGGAGGTACACGGAGTGACCACCACCATCGGTTCCGAGCAGGAATATTTCCTGATTGATAAGGCTCTGTACCGTGCAAGAAAGGACCTTGTGTTCTGCGGACGTACCTTATTCGGTGCAGCCGCTCCGAAGGGACAGGAGATGGAAGACCACTACTTCGGCGTTTTGAAACCAAGAGTTTCTGCCTATATGCATGACTTGGATGAGGAACTTTGGAAATTAGGCGTTCCTGCCAAAACCAAGCACAATGAGGTGGCTCCTTCCCAGCATGAGCTGGCTCCGGTCTTTGAGACCGCAAATGTGGCCGTTGACCACAACCAACTTACCATGGAAATGATGAAGAAGGTCGCAGACAGACACAATTTGGCCTGCCTCATCCATGAGAAGCCATTTGAGGGCATCAACGGAAGCGGCAAGCACAACAACTGGTCCATCAGCACCGATACCGGTGTCAATCTGTTGGATCCGGGCAAACAGCCTGCTGAGAATACCGAGTTTCTTCTCTTCCTCGCTGCTGTCATAAAAGCAGTGGATGACTACGCTGATATGATGCGTGTCTCCGTGGCCAGTGCAGGAAACGACCACCGTCTGGGAGCCAACGAAGCTCCGCCAGCCATTGTATCTGTCTTCTTGGGCGACGATTTGACCAAGGTGCTGGATGCTGTGGAGAGCGGTGCCTCCTTTAAGGAGCCAGAAGCCATCCAAATGGAAATCGGTGCTCATGTGATTCCTCATTTTATGAAGGATAACACCGATAGAAACCGTACCTCTCCCTTTGCCTTCACCGGAAATAAGTTTGAATTCCGTATGCCAGGTTCCTCCCTCTCGGTTGCAGGACCCAATGTGGTCTTAAATACCGCTGTGGCGGAGAGCTTGGAGCAGTTCTGTGAGAGATTGGCAATTGTTCCAGCAGAAGAACGCAAGGAGGCCGCCCTCTCTCTGGTAAGAGAAAGCATCAAAGCCCACAAGAGAATCATCTTCAACGGCAACGGTTACACCGATGAGTGGGTGGAAGAAGCAAAACGCCGTGGACTGTACAACCTGAAGTCCCTTCCGGATGCCCTTCCTCGCTTCGTGGCAGAGAAGAACATTGAGCTGTTCACCAAGCACCACATCTTCACCAAAGAAGAGATTTTCTCCCGTTACGATATCTTGTTGGAGAACTACAGCAAGGCCATCCATGTGGAAGCAAAAACTATGCTTGAGATGATGGAAAAGGACTTTCTTCCTTCTCTCTTCTCCTACACCAAGGAGCTGGCTGCGGCTGCCTGCAACAAGAAGAGCTTGCTTCCTTCCCTCTCCACTGCTGCGGAAGAAGGCATTCTCACCAAACTGACCGACCTTTCCGACCGTATCTATCTTATGACAGACACCTTAAAAGCCAACACCGCAAAGGCGGAGTCTCTCACGGATGTTTTGGAAAGTGCTAAATATTACCATGAACACATTCTCCAGAAAATGGATGAACTTCGCAAGTATGTCGATGAGGCGGAAGCCCTGATTCCAGATAGCTACCTGCCTTATCCAACTTACGATAAAATTCTGTTCTCTGTATAAATAGATGAAAGTCGATTGCTCCGTGCTCTGCACGGTCTACGCTCCGGTCGTTGCCAAACGGGCAGCACCGGTGCCCGTTTGGCAACATGCAATCGCCGTCCGGGACTTTCATGACAACTTTCATAAAACTTTGTGTGAAAAGAGCGCAGCGAGAGTTCTGGGGGGAACGGCTTTTCTCCTGCCCTCTTTTATCACCCCTTTGACTAGGAGGTAATGAGTATGATATTTAGTTCTGTGAATACAATCTGGATTCTTGTTGGTGCTGCTTTGGTCTTTTTCATGCAAGCAGGCTTCGCTATGGTGGAAACGGGCTTTACCCGTGCAAAGAATGCTGGAAATATCATCATGAAAAACCTGATGGATTTCTGTATCGGTACTCCCGCATTCTGGCTGGTGGGATTTGGACTGATGTTTGGAGCTGGAAACGCTTGGATTGGAACGGTTCACGGCATCGCAGAGGAAGCAAACTACGGTTCTGCTATGCTCCCTGCCGGAGTTCCCTTCTACGCTTTCCTGATTTTCCAGACCGTCTTTTGTGCGACGGCTGCCACCATCGTCTCGGGTGCAATGGCAGAGAGAACGAAGTTTTCTTCCTACTGTATTTATAGTTTTATCATCAGTTTAGTGGTTTATCCGATTTCTGGTCACTGGATTTGGGGCGGCGGCTGGTTGTCCCAGATGGGCTTCCATGATTTCGCCGGTTCCACCGCTGTTCACATGGTTGGTGGAACGGCTGCCTTCATCGGTGCTGCCATCCTTGGTCCCCGTATCGGAAAATACGATGCAGACGGCAAACCAAAGGCCATTCCAGGGCATAGCTTGACTTTGGGAGCTTTGGGAGTCTTCATCCTCTGGTTCTGTTGGTTCGGTTTCAACGGTTGTTCCACCGTTTCCATGGACAGCGACGCTTCCGTGGTTTTGGCAAGCAAGATTTTTGTGACCACCAACCTTTCCGCAGCAGTTGCCACCGTAGTGGTAATGCTCTTTACTTGGATTCGCTACAAAAAACCAGATATTTCTATGACTTTAAACGGCTCTCTGGCAGGTCTTGTGGCCATCACAGCTGGTTGTGACACCGTTTCGCCAGTCTCTGCTGCTATCATCGGCATCCTCGCAGGCTTTGTGGTTGTGTTTGTGATAGAAGGCATTGATAAAGTCTTAAAAATTGATGACCCTGTAGGTGCCATCGGCGTTCACGGCGGCTGCGGTGCTTTAGGAACTCTCTGTGTCGGTCTTTTCTCCGACGGCTCCAACACCCTCGCCAAGGGACTGCTCACTGGCGGCGGCTTCACTCAGTTTGGCATTCAGCTTTTAGGTATGGTTGCCGTTATGGCTTGGACCATCGTTACCATGATTATCACCTTCCTTGTCATCAAGCACACCGTTGGTCTTCGTGTGGATGAGCAGGAGGAGATTGCTGGATTGGATATTCAGGAACATGGTATCCAGAGCAGTTATGCAGACTTTATGACGGGTGACGGATTCAGCACCAAGGCCTTGGACTTGCCTCTTGCTTCTGACGATGCCGAGTCCTCTTCTGCTTCGGTTGCTGAGGCAGCTGCCGCTTCTTCGGTTCCGTTACATAAGGTTGTTATCGTGACCAGACAGAACAAACTAAATGAATTTGTACAAGCTTTGAACCAGATTGGCGTGACTGGTCTGACCATCACCAACGTGCTTGGTTGTGGTGCACAAAAGGGTGCCACCAAACTTTACCGAGGCATTCCGATGGATATGAATCTTCTTCCTAAAGTAAAAATTGAGGTAGTAATCAGCAAGATTCCCGTCAGCAAAGTGGTCTCCACCGCCAAATCTGTACTCTATACCGGTGAAATCGGAGATGGCAAAATCTTTGTCTATGACATCAGCAATGTCATTCGTATCCGTACCGGCGAAGAAGGTTATGACGCTTTGCAGGATAGACCTGCAAAATAGAAGCAACTAGGAGGTTTCCATGCAAGACATACAAGACACGCAAGATTCATATACTGACTCAATTGACTCGATTGACCCTATGGATGCTGATACACTCAAAGAAGAATGCGGTGTGTTCGGAATCTACGATTTGGACGGAGGGGAGGTTGCCTCTTCCATCTATTATGGTTTATTTTCTCTGCAGCATCGAGGGCAGGAGTCCTGCGGCATTGCCGTTTCCGACACTTCCGGTCCCAGACGCAACATTTCTTATCACAAGGGTCTAGGACTGGTCAGCGAGGTATTCAAACAGGAGGAATTGTCAAAATTGCATGGAAATCTTGGAGTTGGGCATGTCCGCTACGCAACCAGCGGAGCCACCAATCTGGAAAATGCCCAGCCTTTGGTTTTGAACTATGTGAAGGGCACTCTCACCTTAGCTCACAATGGCAATCTGGTGAATGCAGCGGCCCTTCGACATGAATTAGAATACAGTGGAGCCATCTTCCGCACGACCATAGACTCGGAAGTCATTGCCTACTGCATCGCCAAAGAAAGGATTCACACCAAGACCGTGGAGGATGCCGTGCTTGCCACCGCTCAGAAATTATCCGGTGCTTATGGACTGGTCATCACCAGCCCCCGCAAGTTGATTGGTGTGCGGGACCCTCTCGGTTTGAAACCTCTCTGTCTTGGAAAGAGAGGCAACACTTACATCCTTGCTTCTGAAAGCTGTGCTTTGACTGCCGTAAATGCCGAGTTTATCCGTGATGTGGCCCCTGGGGAGATGATTAGCATCACCAAGGACGGCATCTCCTCCGATTTTCGCCTCGCCCAAGAGAAGCGGGCACACTGTATCTTTGAATATATTTACTTTGCGAGACTGGACAGCACGCTGGACGGAGTCAGCGTGTACTCCTCTCGCATTCGAGCAGGAGAGCTACTTGCTGCCTCCTATCCGGCGGAGGCAGACCTTGTCACTGGTGTTCCAGAATCGGGCATTCCTGCCGCCATCGGCTTTGCGAAGGCCTCCCATCTTCCCTTTGTTCCTGCCTTTCATAAGAACAGCTATGTGGGAAGAACGTTTATCAAACCAACGCAGAAGGAGAGGGAAGATAGCGTTCACCTGAAATTGAGCATTCTAAAGCCAGTTGTGGCTGGAAAACGGGTGGTCTTGGTGGATGACTCCATCGTGAGAGGAACCACCATCGCCAACTTGATTCGGATGATGAAGGAGGCTGGTGCTCTTTCCGTCCATGTGAGGGTTTCCTCACCACCATTCTTATATCCCTGCTACTTTGGAACCGATGTTCCCTCCAACCAACAGCTCATCGCTGCCTCCCACAGTCCGGAGGAAATCTGTAAATTGATTGGAGCAGACTCTTTGGGATATATGAGAATTGAAGACTTAGAGAAGATGGTGGATGGACTTCCCATCTGCAAGGCCTGTTTTGACAGCCACTATCCGATGGAAGTTCCAAAGGGGGACATCCGAAATATCTTTGAGGACTTTTCCTAATGCGTCTTGACACATTCATTCCTAGGTAGAATGTGTACTCCGCAGGACGTTTTTTGTATCACAGATAAGCATTAGCCTTTCCTGTGATACAAAAAATCTGCATCAGCAGACATCCCCTCAGCAAAAGAAAACAGTCATATCCTTTGACGGATATGGCTGTCTTCTTTATGACTTCTTAAATCTATATATATTCTTATTATCTATATCTATTTCTGCTTATACTTCTGCTGCTATTTTTTTGATGTAAGCGATGTTGGTCTTTAACTTCTCATCGGTTGGCTCGGAGGAGAAATCCTCAAAGGTCACATAATTATCGTAGCCTACCTTCTTCAAAGCCTTGAAAATAGCTGGGAAATCTGCATAGCCATCTGTGAAGGTTGCCCAATCTCCCACATACTTCTGCACGCCTTCTACTTCTTTCTTCACCCAATGTGCATTCTTTACATGTACATGGTCCAGATACTCGCCCAGAATCTCAAATGCCATCTGATACTGCTCAAAGCCCTCATAAATCACATTTCCAGTGTCATAAATCACACCGATATAGCGGCTGTCAAAGTTGGAAGCAATGCGGTAAGCTGCACTTGCAGAGCAAGCAATCGTTCCGTGGTGCATCTCCATGTTTGCCTTGATTCCGTACTCTTTTCCTAACTTCTCAATGACCTCATAACCAGCCACCGCCTGCTTAAACAGCTCATTGTAGCCCACCTTAGCATCGTACTGCAGACAGTTCACACGAATCTTTGGGCAGTTCATGGTCACAGCTGCCTTCATGCAACGCTCAATCACCTTCGGGTCACTGCTTGCATTCAGATAAGTAGCCAGTGCATTAATCTCCAGCCCATTGGCATCGCAGAGTGCCTTGATGTCTGCTGCCTTCTTATCAATGGTCTCGATGTCGTAGGTACACAGGTTGTTACGCCAGTAAGAAGGCTTCTCTGCCAAAATCGCAGGGTCGGTCGGAATGGCAGTCACTCTCCACTCCACTCCATCATAACCATTTGCCTTGATTTTCTTTACTGCTTCCTCCGGTGTGTACTCCGGCATTCCCACCGTAAATATTGAGTATTTCATTGTTGTTCCCCTTTCCTTATGTCAGTTTCCTTTGCAAGCAATAGTATAGCACACATTTTGGAATTTTGAAACCTATTTGTCGCACAATTACTCAATATCTTACTCTGAAAGTATTGTCAAGCGACTGGGCGGTGATTCGCTGTAAGGCGAATCATATCAGTTTGCTTTCTCCTGACCATAATAGGCATTGGGACCGTGTTTTCTCATAAAATGCTTGTCCTGCATCTCCTGTGGAGCCGGTTTCACCTTTTTGTTGAGTAACTCCGTGTAGAAGTTCATTTTGGCAACTTCCTCCAGAACCACCGCATGGTACACCGCCTCGGCGGCATCCTTGCCCCAAGTGAAAGGGCCATGATTCTTGCAGAGCACCGCCGGAACATACAGCGGATTCTTGCCCTCAAAGGTCTCTATGATGACTTTTCCTGTGTTTTTCTCATACCCCTCATCAATCTCCTCTTGGGTCAGATTTCTTGCACAGGGAATCTCTCCATAGAAATAGTCTGCATGGGTGGTTCCATAGCAGGGCAGTGCCCGCCCCGCCTGTGCCCAAGCCGTTGCCATGGTCGAATGGGTATGCACAATGCCTCCGATTTCTGGAAAGGCCTTGTACAACTCCAAATGTGTTGCTGTGTCGGAGGAGGGACGCAGCTCTCCTTCCACCACTTCGCCATCCAAATTTACCACCACCATATTTTCTACCGATAAGTCCTCGTACTCCACACCACTCGGTTTAATCACCACCAGCCCTCTCTCTCTATCGATTCCACTGGCATTTCCCCAAGTATAGGTAATCAGTTTTCTTCTCTCCAACTCCATGTTGGCTTCATACACCTGTTTTTTTAATTTTTTGAGCATAGTACCCTCCTCCTAGTTACGAGCTGTTTTGCTCTCCGTTCTAAGTTGTCACCTTCACCTGTCTAAACTCTGCATACATTTTTTTCTCTCTGCCATTTCCGACCGCATAACAGCCTGCCATCGCTCCGGTAAAACGTTTTCCGATATGCCAGCCCTCGTCGCAGATATAGTTAACATTTGTGAGTGTTCCGAGCAACTTCTCCTCGCCATTTGCATCTTCATAGAAGCAACTTCTTCTCAGTCCATCCGTTACCACTTTAAGCTTATAGACCCGATTCTCAGCTGCCGTCTCAAAGGAGGTACGCAGTACATCTCCGATTCTTTCCTTTACAGCAAGCCAATAGCCGTCCTCTCTCTTCTCTATGCCAAAGCTTAAGTAGGTATTTTCATCGTAGTAACAGCTTAGACCTGCCTCATCGCCCAAGGCATCCCACTGTACCGACACCTCCGCCTGAATCGTGAAGGCAAAGTCCGTCTGGCGAGTCACATAGGCCTGATTGCCGCTCACCTCATACAGTGGCGTTCCTCCATAGAGCCGAAGAATGGTCTCTCCCTGCTCCTTTTTCCATTCTGTACCTTGCTCCAACGGGGTCTTCACCCACATCCACTGCTTTCCGTCCAATGCCAAGTCCTTCGGGTATTCACAAGGCAAAAGGTTCGGTCTCTTTTGCAATACACTGGGTCCCTTGCCTCCGTTCACCAAAGGCCAGCCATCTGGAGTCCAAGTCACAGGGTCCAAAGCCGTCTCTCTTCCTAATACGGTGTAGGCATCCGCAAGCAAGCGTCCGCAAAGATATACCATATACCAGCTTCCGTCCGGCAGCTGCAAAAGCTTTCCGTGTCCCGCTCTCTGGATGGCTGCCATTGCATCTTTCTGGGTCATCACTGGATTGTAGGGGCAGCTCTCATAAGGACCGTACATATTTTGAGAACGACCGATGCTGACACGATGCTCCATGCCAGTACCACCCTCTGCCAGAATCAAATAATAGTAGCCATCCTTTTTCAAAAGATGCGGTCCCTCTGGATTGCGTTTCATATCGCCATACCAGAGCATTCTTGCCTCCGAAATCTTCTCGCTGCAATCGGCATTCAGCTCCATGATTCTTGCTCCACGGTTTAGGAGCATGTACTTGCGTCCGTCCTCATCATGGAAGATAGAAGGGTCTATTCCATCCTCATTGATGATGGCTGGTTTGCTGTAAGGTCCCTCCGGTCTCTCTGCACTCACCACCACCTGCTTGCGGCACACATAATCGGTGTCGTTCATGCGATAGGTCACGGCAATATAAAAACGCTTTCCATCGTAAGAGATATCTGGTGCCCAGTAGCCCCTTCCGCTCTCCAAGCCTTCTAACATCGCCCATTCTGGATTGGTGATGGCATGTCCGATAATCTCCCAATGTACCAAGTCTCTGGAGTGGGAAATCGGCACGCAGGGGAAATAGGTGAAGGAGGAATTTACCATATAATAATCGTCTCCCACCCGCACCACGGAGGGGTCCGGAAAGGCTCCCGTGCGAATCGGATTGTGATACATCTCGGTATAAGGCACACCGATTTTCTCCTCAAAGTAGGCATAAACCGCCTCCTTTTGTGCCTTGATTTCTTCTTTTCTGCGAGTACTCTTAGGATGTCCCTCTTGGCTGTCCATCCACGCAAGTTCCTCAATTGCCGTGCCACCAGGGGCATATACTCCCTGAAGCCACTCTGGAAGAAGCTCCTTCTCCTGCATGATTTGATAAGCAAGCTCATAAGGGGTCACACGCTCTTTATCGCCCTGCGTCATATCCATTCCCACCGTCTCCACGAGGTACTTCACCGTCTCCACGTTGGCTCCCATCGCTGCGTAGTGCAGAATGCCTCTACCCTTTGCATCCCGCAAGTTCAAGCTGTACTTGGAATACTCGGTCATCTGTTTTACCAAATCAAAGTTGCCCTCCAAAGCAGCTAGGAAAATGGCCGGAACCGCATCGTCCCCCTCAAAGTTTTCCGGATTTGCCGTCACATGCACATAGTCCACATCTACATAACCATGCTTGCGGTACTCCTCCGGCTGCATCACAGCGTCTGCAATGGCAAAGAGACCTATCTTGGCTCCCGTCCAAGTCGCCTTCGCCGGACGATACACGGGCATCCAGTCACCGCCTTCTACCTTCATGGTGCTGCTGCCATCGCCAAAGAATTTCTGCACAAAACGCACTTCTCTCTCATCGCCTTCAAACTTTTGACACTGCAATACTTCCTCTCTCTGTTCGGCATCGTTCCCCGTTGACCTTACATATTCCAGATACAAAGCGTCCTCTTCTCTCTTTAACGCCAGATACACATACTGACCACCTAACATCACGGTACCGGCTTTTGCTCCCAGCGGAAGAGCCGTCACATCCATCTTTGTCTCCATCGTAAAAGCAGGGCAGGCTAACTTCTGGGTCAACACATTTCCACACTTCCAGAGTGTTGGCTTCTCCTCCTCGGAGGAATTTGCTGCAAACAGACGAAGATAGGAAGTTCCCTCTTTTTTCACGGTCTCGGCATAGCCCAAATCGTTGGCCATCCACTGCCACTGTAAGCCCAGACCATTCGCAAACGCATCACTGGTCTCTGGCTCATGCGGAGTCACCTTCGGGCAGCCAGAGGGTTTTTGATACACATAGGAAGGCTCCCCGCAGAACTCTTCCGCATGAATGCCCATCACCGGCCACCCTTCCTTCCAGTTTACTTTCTGCAGATGGCAGATGCGTCCATACACGCCTCTATCCTGAAAATGCAAAAACCACTCTTCCTTCCCGTCTGGAGTGTCCACCAAAGCTCCTTGGTGCGGACCATTCACCCTAGCCGCTCCCTGATGCATCACAATCTGGAACTCATAAGGTCCATAGATATCCTTGGCACGCAGAGCCACCTGCCAGCCGACACGCACCCCTCCAGCCGGAGACAATACATAGATTTGTCCGTCTCTCACATACACCTTCGGTCCCTCAATCGTAATCTGTGCTGGTTTGGTCTGCTCACCATCAAACACAATCACATCCTCACTCAAGGCCTTCGTGCAGTCCTCACTCATCTCAAACACGCCCAGACGGCTCTTAAAGCCAATGCGGCTCTTCGCATAAGCATGTACCACAAAAGCTCTTCCATCCGGCAGCCACACAGGACAGGGATCGATAAAGCCCTTGCCCTCCCAGATACAGTGCAGGGGACTCCACTCTCCCAGAGGGTCCTTGGTGCTGGTGACAAAGATTCCCTCGTCCGGCATTCCCACAAAAATATAGAAGGTGCCGTTGTGATAGCGTAAGCTCGGTGCCCAGATACCGCAGCCATGACGGGGCTTCTCATAACCGACCGCCGGAATGCCTCCTTTGAGGGCATAGTTCACCAAATCCCAGTTCACCAAATCGGCAATCCTGGAACACAGCTAAAGCTGGAGGCCGTCATATAGTAGGTGTCCTCCACCCGAATCACATCCGGATCCGAATAATCGGTAAATAGAATCGGATTTCTAAAAAATCCCTCTCCCAAATCTGCTTCCCACAATCGTTTCGTGTTCATCTTTTTCTTCCTTTCCGTTCCCTTTTTCACTTTGTCTTGCTTACTTTTGCCTCTTTATGTTGAAAGTGCTTACAATCTACTTTTGATTATACCCGAACTCCCTTGCTCTCGGCTAGCTATATTTTGTCACTATAATAGTCAATTTTTGTCCTTTTTCGATTTCTATTCAAACTGTGCCTGATACAGTTGCCGATAAAAGCCTTCTTGGCTCATCAGACTCTCGTGGGTTCCCTGCTCCACCACCTCTCCGTGGTTGACCACCAAAATCCAATCCGCATTTCGTATGGTAGAAAGCCTGTGAGCAATCACAAAGCAGGTCTTTCCCTCCATCAGACGCAGCATCGCTTTCTGAATCTGCTGCTCCGTTCTCGTATCCACATTGGAGGTGGCCTCATCCAAAATCAGCATACGAGCGTCCAAAAGCATGGCTCTGGCAATCGTTAGGAGCTGCTTTTGTCCCTTGGAAATGTTGGTTCCCTCATCGCTGAGAATGGTATCATAGCCCTGTGGAAGATGGCTGATAAAGGAATGCATCCACGCCGCTTTCGCCGCTGCCTCTACCTCCTCTCGACAAGCTCCCTCCCTCCCGTAAGCCAGATTCTCATAGATGGAACCAGTAAAGAGCCACGTATCCTGTAGCACCATTGCATAAGAACGGCGTAAACTGTCACGGGTGAGGGCTAAGACACTTTCTCCGTCCACTCGGATTTCTCCAGAATTGACATCGTAAAACCGCATCAAAAGATTGATTAAGGTGGTCTTTCCGGCTCCGGTCGGCCCGACAATCGCAATGGTTTTTCCCGGCTCCACCCTCAAGTTGAAATCGTGCAAAATAATATGCTCCGGCTCATAGCCGAAGGAGACATGGGAAAGCTCCACCTCTCCCTTCGCCTGCACAAGAGCCTTTGCCTGCGGCAGGTCAGCCGCCTCCGCTGGCTCGTCCATGGTGCGGAATACCCTCTCAGCGGCCGCCAGAGCCGACTGTAACTCGTTTATGATATTGGCTGCCTCATTGATGGGACCGGAAAACTTGCGGGAATACAGCACAAAGGAAGAAATGCTTCCCACACTCATCTGTCCGGTCAGGTAGAACAAGGCTCCAAACACACTGATGAGTGTGAGGGAGAGATTGTTGACAAAATTCACCATAGGACCGGCAAAACTCCAGTATTCTGCCATGTAGTAGGCATCCACCGCCTCCCGATTCTTCTCATCAAAGCTTGCTACGGTATTGGCCTCCTGATGATAGGCCTTTAAGCTCTTCTGCCCGCTTATCATCTCCTCCGCAAAGCCATTCAACTCCCCCAGCTTTTGGGAGCGTAGCCGATAGAGCAGACGGGTCTTTTTGCTGATGAAGCGAGTGATGGCAAAGGAGAGAGGAACGGTGATGCAAAAGACAAAGACCAGTCTCGAAGACACCACCACCATCATGCCAAAGGCTCCAAAAACCGTGACCACCGTGGTGAGCATCTGAATCAAATCGTTGGAAAGAGAGACATTCACCGTATCAATGTCATAGCTGATGCGACTCAAAATGTCTCCAGTCTGATTGGTATCAAAGTAGCCCACTGGCAGACGCAGCAGCTTATCAAACACATCCTTTCTCATGCGATATACCACCTTACGGCTGATCAGAAGCATCAGCACCCGCAGAGCATACGAAAGAAGAGCGGAGATTGCATAAAAAAGCAACATCCAACGGGCATAATAAAAGACCTGCCCAAACAACACCTTTCCCTCCCCCGGCTCTATCGCATCCACAGCATAACCAGAAAGCATGGGGCCAACAAGAGCCAACAGATTGCTTAGGACGTTTAAAAGAAGAGCCAAAAGCAACAGCCATTTATCCCTCAGCATATAGCGTCCCAGCCTGAGGATGGTTCCCCTTCTGTCCTTGGGTTTTTCAAATTTTTTTCTGTCTTTTCCATTTTTTGTAGCCGCCATATGCTCACCCCTCTCCCATCTGCGATGCCGCAATTTCCCGATACAGCTCACACTCTCTCATCAGGCTTTCATGCCTGCCGTATCCGATGACTTTTCCGTCCTCCAAAACCAAAATGTGGTCGGCATGTCGGATGGAACTCACTCTCTGTGCAATGATGACCGTGGTCGTGTCCTGAAAATGCACGGCGATTTCTTTTCGCAGAGCCGCATCGGTCTTATAGTCCAAGGCACTGGAGGAGTCGTCCAAAATCAAAAAATCTGGACGAGCGGCCAAGGCTCTGGCAATCAGCACTCTCTGCTTCTGCCCTCCAGAAAGATTGGCTCCCTTGATGTCCAACTTCTCCTGCCCCTTTCCGCTCTTTTTCTCCACGAACTCTGAGGCTCTCGCATACAACAGAGCTTCCTGAATCTGCTCTTCCGTCAATTTTCGTCCCAGACGGACATTCTCAAAAATCGTATTCTCAAAAATGCTATCATTTTGAAAAACAACCCCAAAGCGGCTGCGCAGCTCTCCCAAGTCCCATTCTTTGACATTGACTCCGTCCACCAGCACCTGCCCCTCTTCCACATCATAAAAACGCATCAAAAGATTCGCTATGGTGCTTTTTCCGGAGCCAGTCGCTCCAATGATGCCTAGGGTTTCTCCCTTTTTCAGAGCAAAGCAGATGTGACTGAGATTGGGCTTGCCACCATTGTAGGAGAAGGACACATCCCGAAATTCCAAAGCTAAAGACTCTTGTCCCTCTGCTTTTCCTCCCTTTTCCTCTTCTTGTTTGGCAAAACTCTGTGCCAGTGCCTTCCAATCTCTCTCATCCTCCGCATCCAAAATCTGCACAATGCGGTCTGAGGAAGCGATGGCTTTCGAGATAATCACAAACATCTTGGAGATGGAAAGCATGGCATTTAAAATAATCGCAAAGTAGGTCAAAAAGGCGAGAATCTTTCCCACTTCACTCTGTCCAGCATTGACCCGATAGGCTCCTGCGATGACCACCAAGACCAGACCAATGTTCAAAAGCAGATTCATGGAGGGATCCGTCACCGCCATCAGCATTCCAGCCTTCCTCTCCCTCTCCACCACCTCCCGATTGATGGCATCAAAGCGTTTGGACTCGTACTCGGTCTTAGAGAGGGCTTTGATCACTCGAATGCCCGAAATGTCTTCCCTCACCAGCCGCACAAAGGCATCCACCGACTCCTGCAAGGCCAAATACATCGGAATGCTTTTCTTGGATACCACATACAGGATGAGAGCCAACAGAGGCATCATGCAGAGCAGCACCCCTGCTAAGGCAGCATCCAACGACAGAGTCATACACAGCCCTCCAAACAGGAGAATGGGGGCACGCACCCCCAACCGCTGCAGGCGACTCACAGCCTGATGTACATTGTAGGTGTCCGTGGTCAACCTCGCAATCAGAGAGGGCTTGCCCCAAGCATCCGTTCCACTGTTTGAGAGATACAAAATCTTCTCAAACAAATCGTGCCGCAGCCGCTCCGTCACATCGCTGCCCACCTTGGAGGCCATGCGGTTTGCCGTGACCGTTCCGATGGCAGCGACCACCGAGCAAAGCAGCATCACAAAGCCCCACTCCACAATTCTTCTTTTGTCTCCGAGAGGAATCACATTGTCAATCATATAAGCAAGAATCCAAGGCAAAAACAAATCCATGATGGTTCCCAATACTTTGATGGCAAACCCCACTGCCATTCTCGGATAAAACGGACGAATATAGACAGAAATCACTTTTTGCATCTTTTTTTCCTTCTTTCGTTCTCTTCTAGCATCCCCCTCTTTTGTTGTTTTTTACAACTCCAAGATACTTGCAAACTCTTTTCGTCTTGTCTCGTCTTGATTGAGCATCCGATAGAGTTCCAGCATATCCGCCGCTTCAAACAGTTCTCTCACATAAAAATTCCAAGAGATTTCTGGATGTCGGCTGCCTTCTCCCTCCGTCACAAATTCTCGAAATACACGAAGGCTGCTGGCCAAAATTTGGTCTCGAAATTCCTGAAAGGCCTCCGAATAATCATAATTTTCATCCGTAAAAAGATCGGAATTTTCGCTCAAGCACTCCTGCAGCATCTGTGTCAAATCCTCAAAGATCTCCGCTGCCGCCTCGTCAATGCCCCACTCCTCCTCCGCATACTTATAGTACAGATAGTCCTCATTCTGCACAGAACCGGCCTGTTCCAGGAGAAAATTTTTGGTGTTTGCCTGCACGCCAACAGCCCATAAATCGGCGGTCAGCACCAAACTGATGGCATAAACCTCATCGTGTTCCTCCAAGAGTTCCTGCAAGGCACAAGAAAGTCCCAACTTCAGTCCCTCCTGCCATTCCTCCAAATCAAAAGCAAGCTCCATTTCCTGCTCCGCTTCTCTTCCCTTCTCTTCTCTTTCCATATCCTCTTCTCGTCTCCATTCTTTTTGTTTCGCTTCTTTTTATGATGCTAGCTTTGTTCCAACAACTTCTCCACCATGCTATCCAGCGAGACGTTCTGGGAACAGACTGCATCCCATCCACAGTCCAAGGCGGCCTGCTGTGTCTTTTTTCCAATGCAGATGGCTCTTCCCTTCTCCACATTTCCCATCGTTTCGATGACCCTCGTAAAGCTTCGCACCGCTGCCGCACTGGCAAACAGAGCAAAGTCCTCCTTTTGCGGTCTCACTTCCTCCAAGCCGCACCACTTTGGCGGCAGCTCCCTGATGCGATAAAGGGGCAGCTCCTGCACCGCGATGCCCGAAACTCTCAAGGTCTGTGCACAGTCGCTCTCCACCCCCTCGGGAAGGCACAACAGCACTTTCTCCTTGGCATCCATCTGCTCCAACATCGCTTTTGCCAACTCACTCCCGTAGGCTGCCTTCGGCTCACAATCCGCCAAAATTCCTCTTTCTCGCAAAGCCTTTGAAGTCGCTGCTCCCACGGAAGCGATTTTGATGCCTGCCAATCTGCGGCTGTCTTTGCCCGCATCCAAAAAGGCCTCAAAAAAGCTCTCCACTCCGGCAGCACTGGTGAAGGCCAGCCATGCATACTGCTGCAAAGCCAACTCCTCCATGACTCTACGACTCTCTTCTCCTGCCGGAATGGCTTCCATTTTTCCGCAAGGAACCTGCAACACCTCGGCTCCCAAACCTTCTAATTTCTTTGCCAGAGCGGATTCCTTGCCTCTCGGTCTCACCAACCACACCCGCCTTCCCCAGAGAGGTCTCTTGGAAGCCCAAGAGAGCACGGAGGCCAGCTCACAGACCCGCCCCACCACAATCAAAGCGGGCGTTCCGATTCCTTCCTCCTTTGCCTTCTCAGGAAGCTCTGCCAAAGGAGCCGTCACCACTCTCTGGTTCCAGCGACTTCCCCTCTCAATCACAGCAGCGGCTCTTGTCGCTTCCACTCCAGCTGCCATCAGCCCCTCTGCAATTTCCTTTAACACCCGCACACCCATAAAAAAGACAAGGGTCACATCGCCCAAAGCGGCTAAGGCCTTATAGTCTACTCCCTCCTTGCTGCCTCTTTTTCGATGAGCAGATACGATATGCACGGAGGGCGTGTAATCTCTGTGCGTCACCGGAATTCCGGCATAGGCTGGCACCGCCGCCACCGAACTCACCCCCGGAACCACCTCAAAAGGCACTCCAGCTGCACACAGAGCCTCCGCCTCCTCGCCTCCTCTTCCAAACAAAAATGGGTCTCCGCCCTTCAAGCGAACAACCCGCTTTCCCTCCTTCGCCTTCTCAATTAACAGCCGATTGATGTCCTCCTGCTCCATCCGGTGATTTCCCGCATGTTTTCCCGCATCGATCCACTCGGCTTCCTCCGGCATCCGCATCAGGATGCCACCGCCCACCAACTGGTCATACACCACCGTATCCGCCTGCTTGAGCACCTCAGCTCCTCGCAGAGTCAAGAGTCCGACCTCCCCGGGACCTGCTCCCACCAGCCACACCCTTCCGCCTTCTCTCTTTTCCTCTGCTCTCTTTGTCTGTCTCTTCGTCATGCCTTTGTTCCTTCCTGCCGCTCCATTCACTTCTTTATTCGTTGCATTTCTTGCTCTCTCTCATCCTCTTTGCCAATAACACACCTGCCTGCTCGGCCTCCCAACGGGAAGCTCTCATCTCTTCCACCCAAAAGCTTGGCTCTTTTGTCTCCTCGTTCTCTTCCGGAACATACAGCCCTCTCAGGTACAACTCCTCGCCTTCTATCACAGCGTAGGCCGCCACCGGAGAAGTACAGCCACCGCCCAGTTCCCTCACGAAGGCTCTCTCCGCTCTGGCCGCTAACATAGTATTCTCATCGTTTAAAGCTTCCAAAAGCCCCCTCGGAAAATCCGCCCGTCCCTGCACCGCAAGAATCCCCTGTCCCGCTGCCGGAAGCATTTCCTCCGGCTCCAAATAACGGGAAATTCGGTCTGCAAACCCACAGCGAAGCAGACCTGCTGCCGCCAAAATCAGGACATCAAACTCTCCCTCATCCAACTTTCTAAGCCGAGTCTGGATGTTGCCTCTCACACTGCGAATCTGAGCCTTAGGATGTGTTTTCTGTATCTGGAGACTGCGTCTCTGGCTGGAGGTTCCCACACAAAGCCCAAGCTCCTGCTCCGCCTTTTGTGCCGCCTTCTTAGAAAAGACCAGCACATCCCTCGCATCTCCCCTCTTGGGAAAGGCCAAAAGCGGCAGCTTGGGATTCTCCTCCATCGGCACATCTTTGAGGCTGTGGACCGCCAAATCAATGCGACCTTCCATCAGAGCCTCATCCAACTCCCTCACAAATAAGCCTTTGCCGCCGATTTCTGTCAATGGTTTGGACAAAATCTTATCCCCCATCGTCCGAAACGTGACCAGCTCCAGCTTTCTCTCTGGATAAAGCTGCTGCAGCTGCTCCATCACCAATCTTGTCTGTGCCACGGCCAACGCCGATTCTCGACTGCCAATTCTCCATATTGTATCTTTTTGACTCTGCATCGTATTCTCTTCCTCATATTTCCTTTTTTTCGGTCTCTTCCCTGCCAAAATTCGCCTCCTGCTCGAATAGCTCCTGTACCTGTTTGGTGACTTTTTTTGCTAGACGATGCTCTTTGCCTCCGGCCGTGATTCCAGCTACCACTTCTCCCCTTCTTGCAATTCCAGGAAAGTAAAAATCACAGTCCTCCTTCTTGTCACAGCGGTTTGCCAAAATCCCCAATTTTCTCGCATCCCGCACCACACTCGCATTGACAGCGGCATCGTTTGTGCAGGCAAGCACAAAAAAAGCTCCCTCAAGAACCTCTTTTCGATACCTTTCTTCCAAAAATGTCACACCAGCCTCCGCCAAAAGAGAACGGCACTCCACAGAACTGTCTGGGGCTATCACCAGCAGCCTTGCCCCAAAGGGAAGCAGGCTTTGGATTCTTCGCCCTGCGATTGTCCCTGCACCTACCACCACTATCTTCTTTTCTTCCATCGAAAAAAACAGCGGAAAATACATGCCTTGTTTCCTCCCTGCCCTTCCTACTTTTATTCTCATCCGATGTTTTTTAGTTTAGCACAGCCTTTTGGGATTGACAAGCTTTGTACCAAATCCTTTTTTGCATTGCTTTTCACATCACTTAGATGTATAATCAGCAATAGAATTGGTGAGCACTCAGACAGCAGCGAAAGGAGGTCTTCGCCATGGAGCATGCCGCACTGCTCCGCCCTGCGGCTGTGATCGCAGCAGCAGGTTCGGACAATCTCTCTCAAAAATTTGGCTCCATCACCGCCTTACAACGCATGATTCGCACTCTGCAACGGGTGGAGGCTGACCCCATTGTGGTCGTCACAGGTTATCAGGCCGATGTGATTCAAAAACAGGTTGCTCCCCTCCATGCCATCTGTATCTACAACAAAGATTGGGAACAAAGCGACCTGTTCGCTTCCGCTAAATTGGGACTGGACTATGTGAAGGACTTATGCGATGTGGTCTTTTTTACCCCCGCAGCCATCCCCCTATTTTCCACGGACACCGCAGCCGCTCTGCTCAGTGAGGCTTCTGCCCCAGCCTCCCTCCCCATAACCAAGGGAAGAAGAGGCCACCCTCTGCTCCTACAATCGTCTTTGATTCCAGCTCTTCTCGCTTACGAAGGGGAGGGCGGTATTCCCGCTGCACTCCGTGCTCTGGGCATCGCCCGCCATGAGGTGCTTGTGGAGGATGAGGGAGTCCTATTCAACACCAAATACCAGACCGAGGATTCTGCGTGGGAAGAACTGGTGGTACGGCAGAATGCACAGCCACCTCATATGGAGCTACAAATTACCCTGTCTCAAGAACTCCCCTTCTTTGACGCAGAGGCAGCCGCCATTTTGCGTCTGATTTCCCGCACCCAGTCGGTGCGAGAGGCCTGTAGGCAGATGAATCTGTCCTACAGCAAGGGCTGGAAATTGCTCAATGCCATGGAAGCACAGCTACACTTTGCCGTTGTCGTTCGCAATCCAGGGGGAAATGGAGGCGGCTGCACCTACCTGACCCCAAAAGGTCGTGATTTTTTGGAAAAGTATGAGAGACTGCAGAGGGAAACCTTAGCCTTCTCCAAGGAGGCTTATCGCCGCATCTTTGCCTCCTCTTAGCAGGCTTTTTTTCTTTTTGCACAGCGAGTTGTTTTAAAAAATAACTCGCCTATGACAAAACGGTGAAGATTCGTCTTGTGGCAAGCTTCACCCTCTAAGAAAGGAATTGTATTTATGAAACTTATGAAAACAGAGGATGCCGTAGGACAGGTGCTCTGCCACGACATCACACAAATTATCAAGGACAAAAGCAAGGGACCTGTGTTCCGCAAGGGTCATGTTATCACCGAGGAGGACATTCCCGTGCTTCTTCGTGTGGGAAAGGAGCACATCTACATCTGGGAGAAGGACGAAACTCGTCTGCACGAGAATGAAGCCGCCGAGATTCTTCGCCAGCTCTGCCAAAACGCTCACATGTCCGCAACAGCTCCCAGCGAGGGAAAGATTGAGCTGAAGGCGGAGGAAGACGGTCTCTTTTTGGTGGACCAAGAACGCCTCTTTGCCCTCAATTCTCTGGGAGAGATGATGATTGCCACCCGCCACGGCGGTTTTGCTGTCAAAAAGGGGGACACACTGGCTGGAATGCGCATCATTCCCCTTGTGATTGAAAAGGAAAAAATGGAGGCTGCCAAACAGCTGGCAGGCGATAAGCCTCTGTTACAGCTTCTGCCCTTCCACTCCCTTAAGGTCGGTGTTGTGACCACCGGCAGCGAGGTTTTTCACCACCGCATCCAAGACACCTTCACCCCTGTGATCGAGGAAAAGCTGCGGGCTTTTGGGGCAACGGTGACCATGCATGTCATTTTGGATGACAAGCATGAGGATATCACGAGGAACATACAGACCATGCTGGCAGAGGGAGTCGATATGGTACTTTGCACTGGTGGCATGAGTGTGGACCCAGACGATCGAACCCCCCTCGCCATCAAAAATACCGGTGCTCGCATCGTAAGCTATGGTGCCCCTGTGCTCCCCGGTGCCATGTTTCTCCTTGCCTATAGCGAGGATGGGAGACCAATTGCCGGTCTCCCCGGCTGTGTCATGTACGCCAAAAAGACCATTTTTGATCTGGCACTTCCTTACCTTGCCGCAAAGCAGCCCATCACAGCCGCCCAACTTGCCGCTTATGGCAACGGAGGACTTTGCTTAAACTGTCCAGTCTGTACCTTCCCGAACTGCGGCTTTGGAAAATGACAAAGAAAAGAAACAAAGGAGACGCTAAGCTATGATAGACCAATTTGGCCGCAACATCGATTACTTAAGAATCTCTCTCACAGACCGCTGCAACCTACGCTGCTCCTACTGTATGCCGAACGGAGTCTGTCCGGTGAGTCACGCAGAGATTTTAAGTTATGAGGAGATTTTATGCATCTGCAAGGAAGCCATCGCCCTCGGAATCACCCACTTTAAGGTGACAGGCGGGGAACCCTTGGTCCGAAAGGGCATTCTTGCCTTTTTGCAACAGCTCAAGTCGCTTTCCGGCTGTGAGACGGTGACGCTCACCAGCAACGGCACTCTGCTCAATCCTTTTTTAAAAGAGTTAAGGGAAATTGGCATCGACGGCATCAACATCAGCTTGGATGCGGCAAATGCGGTGGTTTTTGCTCGCATCACCGGCAGTTCTCTGTATGAGCAGGTGTTTTCTGCCCTTTGCAACAGCGTCGCCTGCGGCATCAAAACCAAGATAAATTGTGTGCTGCTTGCAGAAAACCAAGACCAAATTCTTCCGCTGGCAAGCTTTGCCCAGCAATTTCCGGTGGACGTGCGCTTTATTGAGTTGATGCCCATCGGGGAAGGAGCGACTCTGTCCGCCCCTTCCCCAAAGAGTGCCAGAGAACAACTGCTCTCGGTGTGGCCAGACCTGCATCCAGTGGATGAACGGAGAGGTTTTGGACCGGCACGTTACGAACAGTCCGCCGCTCTTTTGGGGCGTATTGGCTGGATCGATGCCCTAAGCCACAGCTTTTGTGCCTCCTGCAATCGAATTCGCCTGACCAGCACGGGGCTTTTAAAACCCTGTCTCTGCTACGGGGAAGGCAGGGATCTGCGCCGCCTTTTGCGGTCAGACAATCAGGAGTCCCTTCGGGAGGCAATGGCAGAGGCCATTTTCGCCAAACCTGCCGCCCACTGTTTTCAAGAACAAAATGCCATCACCGAACACCGAAAGATGGCAGAAATCGGAGGTTAATACCATTATGGGAACCATACATGCTATCTGCATCTCAGACATTCGGGGCATACAAAAGTCCGAAGTCTCTTCCATCGAACTGCGCCCCAATCACGGTCTGGTGGGCGATGCCCACGCCGGAAACTGGCACCGTCAGGTCAGCCTGCTCTCTTATGAGAAAATCCAAGCGTTCCGTGAAAAGGGAGCTGACGTTGCCTTTGGAGCTTTTGGGGAAAATCTGGTCGTGGAGGGCTTTGATTTCGCCTCCCTTCCCATCGGCAGTCTCTTTCGCTGCGGCAAGGTTCTTCTGGAATTAAGCCAGATTGGAAAGGAATGTCACAGCCACTGTGCCATCTATCAGGTAATGGGGGACTGTATCATGCCAAGAGAGGGCGTGTTTGCTCGGGTTTTGGAGGGCGGAACGCTGCGGGTGGGGGACGAACTGCTCTTGGAAGAACGCCAAACACCCCTTCCTTTTCAGGCTGCTGTCATCACCCTCTCCGACAAGGGGGCAGCGGGGGAGAGAAAGGATGAGAGCGGACCTTTGATTGCCTCCCGCCTTCGTGCGGAGGGCTATGAGGTGGTGGAGGAGTTGCTTCTGCCGGATAATGCCGCCCTCCTAAAGAAACATTTGATTCGTCTTGCCGACCAAAGGCAGTTGGATTTGATTTTGACCACAGGCGGAACTGGATTTGCCCCCACCGATGTCACACCGGAGGCCACCTTGGCCGTTGCAGACCGCCTTGCCCCCGGCATCAGCGAGGCCATCCGTGCCGCCTCCTTAGCCATAACCCCCCGTGCCATGCTCTCCCGAGGCGTTTCCGTCATCCGCAAAAAAAGCTTGATTGTCAATCTCGCCGGAAGCCCGAAGGCCGTTTCTGAGAGTATGGATGTCTTTCTTTCGGTTCTTCCCCATGCACTAGAACTTTTGCGGGGACAAAAAGCGGACTGTGCAAGAAAAGACTTGACTGCCTCCACAACTCATTCAAATTTTTTAAAGAAAGGATACCTTTAATTATGAAACGATTTCACAAACAAAACCGCCACTTTACCCGCAGACTTTCCTCTCTGCTCGCCCTCTCCATCGCTGCCCTTAGCATCTTAAGTGGCTGTGGCTCCACACAGAGCAATGTGAGCGAAAGCAGCACCGTCGCTTCCTCCGCCGAAAGCAGTGAAGCTACTACAAGCAGCGAAAAGACAGAAAGCCAAACCGCAAGTTCCACGGTCTCCGACGAAGAAGAACTCACTCTCACAGTCTTTGCCGCTGCTTCCATGACAGAAACTCTCACCGAAATCGCCCAGTTGTATGAGGCAGAGCATTCTAATGTCAGCATCGAGTTTAATTTTGATTCCTCTGGTACCCTCAAAACACAAATCGAGGAAGGAGCCGTGTGCGACGTTTTCCTCTCTGCCGCTCAAAAACAGATGGACCAGATTGATATCAGTGCTTCCCCTGAAGTCAATACCGCCGGACTGGACTTTGTGGAACCAGACACCCGCTTTGATTTGGTGGAAAACAAAGTCGCCTTGGCAGTTCCAGAAGGCAATCCGGCGAATATCCTCTCCTTCTCAGACATCGGAAGCGACAAATGTCATCTGATTGCCCTCGGAAATGAGGATGTTCCGGTGGGTGCTTATTCCATTGAGATTTTAGAGTATCTTGGCATTTTGGATGAGCTGACTGCCTCCAACAAAATCACCTATGGCTCCAATGTGAAGGAAGTGACCACACAGGTCAGTGAGGGGGCTGTGGACTGCGGCATCATCTACGCAACCGATGCTTACAGTGCAGGTCTCACGGTGGTAGACACCGCAACCGCTGATATGTGCAAACAGGTTATCTATCCAGCAGCCGTGCTGAACACCTCCGAGCACAAAGAAGAAGCAAAACGTTTCTTGGACTTTTTAAAGGACAACGAGGAAGCGAAGGCAATTTTTGAATCTGTGGGCTTTTCGATGGCAGAATAAAAAAGGAGGACACACATGGATTTTTTCCCTCTGTACAACTCCCTACGCATCGCTTTGCTTTCCAGCCTTCTGGTTTTCTTTCTGGGGATTTTTGCTGCCTACTATGTGGCAAAGCTCCCCAGACTCCTCAAAGGCTTTCTGGATGTCGCCCTGACACTTCCCTTGGTGCTGCCCCCAACGGTGGTGGGCTATTTTCTCCTCCTGCTTTTGGGACCCAAGAGACCATTCGGAGCTTGGATGCTCTCTCAGTTTCAGATTCGGATGGTAATGACTTGGTATGCTGCTATTTTTTCCTCCTCTGTGGTCGCTTTTCCTCTGATGTATCGCACCGCAAGAGGAGCCTTTGAAAGTTTTGACGAAAACCTTGCCTACGCTGGAAAAACCCTCGGCCTCTCCAATATGTATATTTTTTGGTGCATCCGTATGCCTGCCTGCCGTCAGGGCATTCTGGCCGGAACGGTGCTTGCCTTTGCCAGAGCCCTCGGAGAGTACGGAGCCACCAGCATGGTCTGCGGCTACACCCCTGGCAGAACCGCCACCATCTCCACCACCGTATATCAACTTTGGCGCACCAACAACGATGCTTTGGCCTTCCGCTGGGTTCTGGTCAATCTTGCCATCTCGGCGGTTGTGCTTCTTGCCATCAATCTCTTGGAAAAGAAGAGACGTTAAAAGAAAAAAGAAACGGAGACCGCTATGGGACTTTCCATTCACATCACAAAACATTTGAAAGGCTTTTCCCTTCAAGTCGATTTGGAGACCGAAAGCCTAATTACCGGACTGTTGGGAGCCTCCGGCTGTGGCAAAAGCATGACGCTACGCTGCATCGCCGGAATCGAAAGGCCGGATGAAGGTGAAATCATTCTGAATGGCAAAACGCTATTTGACAGCAAAAAACACATCCATCTTCCTCCTCAGGAGAGGGAGGTCGGCTATTTATTTCAAAACTATGCCCTCTTTCCCAACATGAGTGTGGAGCAAAACATCCTTGCTGGACTTTGCCGTGAGAAAGATCGCCTAAAAAAGAAAGAGACAGTGGAGCTGCTGCTGCAGGACTTCTCCCTCCTGCCTCACCGCCGCAAGAAACCACAGGAACTCTCCGGTGGACAGGCACAGCGAACCGCTCTCGCCCGCATCCTTGCCTCCAAGCCACAGCTTCTGCTGCTGGATGAGCCTTTTTCGGCCTTGGACAGCTATCTGCGTGACCAGCTTCAGGTGCAGATGCGAGAGACGCTGCACCACTTCCAAAAAGATACC
>JAUNGR010000011.1:0-19951 GCA_030524485.1 bacterium
GTAGCACGTCATTTAACATTATAACATGGAGTGAGAAAAACATCAATCCGACTTTTTGTGACCTTGCTATTTCCTATACGATGTCGTATAATAGAAAAGTTAGCACTATTGATAGGAAATAGGCAATAGGAAACGAAAACGAAAGAAGGAGTGAAGAGAGAATGAGTCAAGCAAAACAAGCACCGGCAGAGAACAAAATGGGGGTTATGCCAGTAAATCAGTTGCTCATATCCATGTCGGTACCCATGATGATTTCCATGCTGGTTCAGGCACTGTACAACGTAGTTGACAGTATGTTTGTGGCACAAATCAGTGAGAATGCCCTGACTGCAGTATCTTTGGCATTCCCGGCACAAAACCTGATGATTGCGGTAGCAACCGGTACGGGTGTCGGAATCAATGCCCTGCTCTCCAAAAGTTTGGGGGAGAAAAACTTTAACAAAGCAAACAAAACGGCGGTCAATGCCCTGTTTCTTGCCCTGTGCAGTTACGTGGTATTTGCACTCTTCGGTCTGACGCTGTCCGGAACCTTTTTCCGTGTCCAGACCGACATCGACGAGATTATCACCTATGGGGACCAGTACCTAAAAATCTGTACGCTCTGTTCCTTTGGTCTGTTTGGACAGATTGCCAACGAGAAGTTGCTGCAATCCACTGGAAAGACCGTGTACACCATGTTGACACAGGGACTGGGAGCCATCTTAAATATCATTTTTGACCCAATTTTGATTTTCGGTCTGTTTGGATTCCCGAAAATGGGAGTGGCGGGAGCCGCAGCGGCGACGGTACTGGGGCAGATCATTGCCCTGTTTGTCGGCATGTACTTAAACATCCGAAAGAACCAAGAAATCAAGCTGGAGTTTAAGGGCCTTCGTCCAGACGGAAAGATTATCGCTGGTATCTATGCAGTCGGAATCCCATCCATCATCATGGCTTCCATCAGCTCCGTGATGACCTTTGGCATGAATAAGATTTTGATTGCTTTCACCTCCACGGCAACCGCTGTGTTCGGTGTGTATTTTAAGTTGCAAAGCTTCGTATTTATGCCGGTGTTTGGTCTGAACAACGGTATGGTTCCAATTATTGCTTACAACTTTGGAGCAAGAAGACCCAACCGTATGATACAGACCGTCAAACTCAGCATTCTGTATGCGATGGCCATCATGCTGATTGGCTTTGTGATTTTCCAGAGCATTCCGACTCTTTTGCTGCAGATTTTTAACGCTTCCGACCAGATGCTTGAGATAGGGGTTCCGGCATTGCGTCTCATCAGCTTCAGCTTCTTGCTTGCCGGATATAACATCATCTGTTCCTCCCTGTTCCAGTCTCTGGGGCATGGTATGTTAAGTCTCTGGGTGTCTGTGCTGCGTCAGCTCGTGGTTCTGCTGCCGCTTGCCTTTATTTTAGCCAAAATCAACGGTCTTCATACGGTTTGGTACGCATTTCCGGTGGCAGAGGTGATTTCTTTGATTGTCTCCACCATATTCTTGCGGCATGTGTACAAAAAAGAAATTTTACCGTTGAAATAGTGGAAAAAACAAGCTAAAATAGAACTGTATGTTCAAAAAATCTGTCAATAGACAAAAAAGTGGGAGGCATAGGCACAATGAAATTTATTTATCCAGCTGTGATTCGCAAAGATGAGAGCGGAAGTTATCAGGTGAGCTTTCCGGATTTGGAGGATTGCAGAGCCGATGGAGAGACTCTGGATGAGGCCTTAGATAGGGCCAGAGATGCCGTGGAGAGTTGGATTCAGGTGGAGTTGGAGGACGGAAATGAGCTGCCAACCATCACTTCCAAGGAAGACATCGTTTTGGGAGAGGGAGAAATCCTGCGAGACATCTTGGCAAACATTCGCTTTTACGAAGGTTGGGATGAATGATTTCTTTCTGTGAGGAAACCGACAGGATTCGCCTTGGGCGAATCACCACCATATAAAGGAGAGTTTTGGTTATGAAAACGGTTCGGAACATTTTACAAGAGAGCACCGCCAAACGCTGGGAGATGGTGCGCACAAACTCCTTCTATCAGCCAAGACTTGCCGCTATGAGAGCGGAAGCCGAAGAGCTTTTGGGGGAAGCAATTCCGGCATCCTCATTTGCACAGTACCATCTGTATTATGAGAACGGAAATCGCCTGACTTATGAGAATGCATATTTTGAACGCCGCAGACGTTTGAATCTGTTTGCTTTTTTGTATTTTTTGGATGCGGACGAGAAATATTTACGACCTTTGGAGGACATTCTTTGGGCAATTTTGGACGAGTTCACATGGGCACTTCCGGCTCATGTGGATGAGATTCTTCCTTTGAAGAAGCAGCGTGCGATGTTGGATTTGTTTGCGAGCGAGACCGGATATACCTTAAGCGAGATTTATTTCCTGCTTCAGGACAGACTTCCGGAACTTTTGAATCGCAGAATTGAGGCGGAGGTGCAAAGACGCATCATCGATTCCTTCCTCTATACCTTTCCGGATGGCGGAAACCGCTGGGAGCACATGGACAACAACTGGGCCGCTGTGTGTGCCGGAAGCGTGGGCATGGCCTTCTTGTATATGGCATCTGAGGAGGAGTGGGAGGCAGCAAAGCCCCGCCTGCTCAAGAGCATAGACAATTTCCTCTCCGGCTTCCATGAGGACGGAGCTTGCTTGGAAGGTTTCACCTACTGGCAGTACGGTTTTGGCTATTTCCTCCAGTTTGCCGAGAACCTGCGGCAGTACACCGAGGGGAAGGAGAACCTGCTTTTGTTGCCGAAGGTGGACAAAATCGCACAGTTCCAGCAAAATTGTATTTTGGATGACAACCTAAGTCTTCCGGTATCCGATGCTAACATTGAGCATTTTAAGCAGGATTTGTACATCACTCACTATCTCTACCATCACTTTGCAGGGATAGAGCTGCCGGAGCAATCCATGAGTTATCAATATGGGGAGGACCATTGCTATCGCTGGGGCGGTTTCTTCCGCTACTTCCTGTGGACAGACCCCTCGCTGCCAACCTGTACCCGCCAAAAAAAGAGCTGGTATTTTGAAGATGCGGCTTGGTATCTGAAAAATGCAGAACACTATGCTTTCATGGCTAAGGCTGGGGACAACGACGAACCACACAACCACAATGACATCGGCAGCTTTTGTCTGAGCCATAACAATGCATTTTTGTTGTACGATTTGGGGGCAGGCGAGTACACAGCTTCGTATTTTCAGGAGGAGACTCGTTACAACCACTTGGTGAATGCTTCCTTTGGGCACAGCGTTCCCATCATTGATGGTTGTGGACAGTTGGCGGGAAAGCAGTACTGTGGCAGCGTCAAGGAGCACACAGACAGCACTCTTTCCATCTCGAGGGAGGGAGCTTATGCCGTCTCTGGACTGAGCAGCCTGACAAGAAATTTCACCTTCCTCTCCAATGAGATTCTCTGGACGGATGTGTTCTGTTTTAAGGACGGGGAGAGTCACAACATCACAGAGAGATTGGTGACCAAAAAGAAACCGGAAGTGGAAGCGGGCTGTGTGAAGATTCAGGAGCTTTGTATTTTATTCTCACCGGAGGAACTGGCGGCGAGCGTGCAGGAGCAGTCCTATGTGGGTCATCAGGGAGAGCCACAGACGGTATACTTCATTGACTTCTGCCAGAAGGTAGCCGAGGAGGAATACAGCTTTACTTGGAAGCTGCAGCTCCCTTAAAAAGGTGGTTTTGGGGAGGAGAGGAGCGGAGATTGTAAAAAAATGGATTTTCTTTGGAAATTTTTGGAAAAACTATTGACAAATTCTTCCAAATGTACTATAAATAAAGTACAGAAACTATTAAAAGTTTCCCTCTCTCCTTATAGTTTTACGATATAGCAAAGCATTCTCCCCCAAAAATTGCTTTGCGACCGAATGGTTTGCTTCGGCAGATCCCCTTTTTCACCGGCATATCGACTCATAGTAGTTGGTATGCCGGTGAATTTTTTGCGTCGCTGTGAAAGTCCCTATTCCACACGTTGGACGATTCTTGTGAGAGCTTTGCCTGCTCTTATCCGAGACTTTCACAGAAAAGAGTGGACAAGTGCAAGAAAGTTCGATAGAATAAAAAACAGTGTCCATATGGACAAAAAATAAAACGAAGAGGATGATAGAGATGGAGAGAGAAAAATTTTCGTCGAGACTGGGCTTTTTGCTGATAAGCGCAGGCTGTGCGATTGGTCTCGGCAACGTGTGGCGTTTCCCTTACATTACGGGAAAGTATGGCGGAGCAGCTTTTGTGCTGATTTATCTGTTCTTTTTGTTGATTCTCGGCTTGCCGATTATGGTGGCTGAGTTTGCAGTGGGACGGGCGAGTCAGAAGAGCATTGCACTGTCCTTCAATGAGTTGGAGCCGAAGGGAAGCAAGTGGCATTGGTACCGCTACTTTGGAATCGGTGGCAACTATCTGCTGATGATGTTTTACACGATGGTGGGTGGATGGTTGATTGCCTACTTTATTAAGGAAGCAAAGGGTGAATTTGCAGGTCTGGATCCCGATGGTGTGGCAACGGTTTTCTCCAACATGACAGCCGACACCACATACATGACGATTTTTATGCTACTTACGGTTTTTCTGGGCTTTTTGGTCTGCTCCTTCGGACTCAAAAACGGAGTGGAGAAAATCAATAAGATTATGATGCTCTGCCTGCTGGCACTGCTCTTGGTTCTGGTGGTGAGAGCGGTCACCCTGCCCGGAGCGATAGAGGGCTTGAAGTTCTATTTGATTCCGGACTTTGGAAAGATGGTAGAGAGTGGGCTGGGAGAGGCTGTGTTCGCCGCGATGGGGCAGGCCTTTTTCACCCTGAGCATCGGCATCGGTGCACTGGCGATTTTTGGAAGCTACATCGGAAAAGAGAGACGCTTGTCCGGAGAGGCCATCAACATCATGCTCTTGGATACCTTTGTAGCGATTATGGCGGGAATGATTATCTTCCCCTCCTGCTTTGCCTTTGACATCAATCCGGGAGAGGGCGCAGGGCTGGTCTTTCTAACCCTTCCCAATGTCTTTAATGCGATGTCTGGCGGAAGATTCTGGGGCAGCCTTTTCTTCTTGTTTATGGCCTTTGCGGCGATGTCCACCATCATTGCGGTCTTCCAGAATATCATTGCCTTTGCACAGGATTTGTGGGGATGGAGCGTCAAAAAGGCAGTGCTGGTCAATCTGATTGCGATTTGTCTGCTGTCCATGCCCTGTATTTTGGGCTTTACAAGTTGGAGCCATGTCACCATCCTAGGCAAGAGCATCATGGATTTTGAGGACTTTTTGGTGAGCAATAATCTGCTGCCGCTTGGTTCCCTTGTCTACTTGTTGTTCTGTGTGACTCGTTACGGTTGGGGCTTTGAGAACTTCCTAAAAGAGACCAACACGGGAGAGGGCTTAAAGATGCCTTCCGGCATTCGCCTTTACTTACAGATTGGTCTTCCCCTCATTGTGCTCTTTATCTTTGCACAGGGCTATTGGAACCTTTTCCAGTCTCTGTTTGCAGCCTAAGTTTGCATTATTTGCACAGGAATCGGGATGAAATGTTGCATTCCTTGCGATTTTTTTGGCCGAATTCTTGACAAAAAAAATATTTTGACGTATAATCCCCTCAGCTAATCGGAATGACAGAATACTTGCAAATGGATGTAAGGAGAGGAGAATACAATTATGGCAAGAAAGACATCAAAGACAGGAACAGAGGCTGTCGCAAAAGTAAAAGAGACAGCAGCAGCTGTGAAGGCAGATGCAAAAAAGACTGCGGATGTTGTAAAGGAGCAGGCAAAGGAGAAAGCTGCTGAGGCAAAAGAGCTGGTAGAAGAAGTGAAAGAAACCGTAAAGAAAACCGCAAAGGCAGTAAAGAAGAGTGCGAAAGTGAATGTATACGTACAGTATGCAGGAAAAGAGCTTTCGGTTGAGAGCATTGCCGAGCAGGCAAAGGCTGCTTATGTGGCTGCTGGAAATGAGGAGGCTGACATCAAGACTCTGGATGTGTACGTGAAGCCGGAGGAGAATGCCGCTTATTTCGCAGTGAACGGAGTGGGTTCTGAGGACTTTAAGGTAGAGCTGTAAGAAATCAAGAACATGGAGGGGAGACTTTTGGGAAGCCATCCTCTTCCATGTTTTTGTTGTGTGACAGGAAAGACCTTGTGCAGCTGCCGAAGCAGGGAAAAAAAGTCGCAAATGGGGGCTTGTTTTTTTAGGAGAATGTGCTATACTGAATCTTGTCACAAATATGCAGATGTAGTTCATCGGTAGAATATCAGCTTCCCAAGCTGAGGAGGCGGGTTCGATTCCCGTCATCTGCTTTTCCTCAATCAAAGAAAGTCTTTTATCACAAGAAGAGCACAGGGTGCAGGTCACCTTGGTGTTCTTTTTTTTGCTCAAAAAAGGCTTTGTTTGCTTCTCCACTTGCTTTTCGTTTGGGGCTTTGTTACAATAAGAATCACCATAAAATACTCAAAAAATAAGCATAAAATGCCCAAATTTAGACTAGGAGGAAAGGCTATGGAATTGCGATTAAACGGAAAAAAGAAGGCAAACATTGCAGAGGGAAGCATAGGGTTGTTCTTTGAGGACATCAACTATGCAGCGGACGGAGGACTGTATGCAGAGCTGCTGGAGAACCGCTCCTTTGCTTTTGTGGATTGCTATGGGAAAAAGGGAGACTATTATACGCTGCCGGATGCTCTTTACGCTTGGCAGGCAGTGCCGAAGGAGGGAGCGAGACTGCAGATTGTGCAGGGCAGTCCCCTTGCCGTGGAGAATCCACAGTATCTGCGGGTGAGCACGAAGCAGGCAAATTGTGGCTTCTCCAATAAGGCCTATGACGGCATCTATCTGGAGCAGGGAAAGAAGTACCGAGTGACCTTCTATGCAAGAAGCGTCTCCTATGCAGGAGATTTTAAAGTGGCGATTCAAAAAGGGGAAGAAATCGCAGCCTCCGCTTCGGTTACGGCTATCGCTTCCAAAGCGGATGGAAACGTTTGGCAGAAGTACGAGCTGGAGCTTACAGCAGAAAAGACGCTGCGTCATGCCCTGTTTGTGCTGCTTTTGACAGAGGCAGGCACGGTAGAATTTGACTTTGTTTCGATGATGCCAAAGGATGCTGTGGCGGGAGTCTTTCGTAAGGACTTGTTTGAAAAGTTAAAAGAATTAAAACCGGGATTCATGCGTTTCCCTGGAGGCTGTATCATAGAAGGAAATACTTGGGAGAATCGTTATCAGTACAAGGATACCCTAAAGCCAGCGGAGCATAGAAGAGGGAACTGGAACCGTTGGGCGGTGCATGACAATGAGAAGACAGAGGAGTTGCACAGCCTTTACAGCCATTATAACCAGAGCTATGGCTTAGGTTTCTATGAGTTTTTCCTGCTTTGCGATTTGATTGGAGCAAAACCCCTTCCAGTGTTGAATGTGGGACTCGCCTGCCAGTACCAATCCTATGAGTTGGTGGAGATGGGAACGCCTGCCTTTGAGGAACTGCTGCAGGATGCCTTGGATTTGATTGAGTTTGCAAATGGGGATGTCACGACCAAGTGGGGGGCTTTGCGTGCCGAGATGGGGCATCCAGCTCCGTTTGGCTTGACCATGCTAGGAATCGGAAATGAGCAGTGGGAGACGGAGAAGGTGGACTTCTTTGCCCGTTATGCTGCCTTTGAGAAATGCATTCATGAGAAATACCCAGAGATGCTTTTGATTGGCTCTGCAGGTCCGGATGTCACTTCCAAACATTATGAGGAAGCTTGGGACTTCTACCACAAGAAGGAGGACGAGCCAAACTTTGTCTATGCCGTGGATGAGCATTATTATGTGAAGCCAGAGTGGCTGTACGAGCATAACGATTTTTATGACAATTATTCCAGAAAAGTCAAGGTATTTTCCGGTGAGTATGCGGCACATCCCTGCGGCGGCATGAATCGCCCTGATGCCAATACCTTGGACGGTGCACTCTCAGAAGCTGCCTTTTTGACCGGTGTGGAGAGAAATGCCGATGTGGTGGTTTTGGCTTCTTATGCACCGCTCTTTGCCAGAGTGAATTATGCCCAGTGGTCGCCGGATATGATTTGGTTTGATGAAATTTCTTCTTATGCCACACCAAGTTACTATGTTCAGCAAATGTACAGCCTCAACTGTGGTACAATCACCTTAGACATGGAAGGGCAGGAGAAAGAATTGGCAAAGGCTGGTGTCTATGTGAATGCCGTTCTGGATGAGAAGAGCAATGAGGTGATTGTGAAGGCAGTGAACCGCAATGCGGATGAAGTGGAACTTTCCCTTGTGTGGGACGAGGAGAGAAAGCCAGAAGGAATACAGCATCTCACGGTTCTTTCCGGAACGGACAAGGATGCCTACAATCGGATTGATGCACCCGACAGCGTGCTTCCTGTGCAGTACGAGACGGATGAGACAGGCAAATTGAAACTGGCAGGATACAGCTTTACCGTAGCTAGATTTACTCTTTCTTAGGAGAGCAGGGCAGTCAAGACAGAAAAACAATCGAACATATGTCTTGCCAAAGTCCCCCTTTTGTGTGTATACTAAAGAGCGAAGTTCATTTTTGAAGGGTACTGGGGTCAAAAGGAAGTCTTCTTTTGGCCCCAAATGTACAGAAAAATTAAGTGGAAGAGGGTTTTAAGAAGAAATGAGCAGTGTACAGTATAATGCAGATAGTATTACCGTACTGGAAGGACTGGAGGCAGTCAGAAAACGCCCCGGTATGTATATCGGAAGTGTGGGAACCAAGGGGTTGAACCATCTGATATATGAGATTGTTGACAATGCTGTGGACGAGCATCTTGCAGGTGTTTGCACGGAGATCCGTGTGACCTTAAACAAGGACGGCTCCTGTACTGTGAGAGACAACGGTCGAGGAATCCCTGTGGGAATGCACAAAAAAGGGATCTCTGCAGAGCGTGTCGTGCTGTCAACGCTGCACGCAGGAGGAAAATTCGACAACGCAGCCTATAAGACCAGCGGCGGTCTGCACGGCGTGGGTTCCTCTGTCGTGAACGCACTGTCCGAGTGGATGAAGATTCGCGTCTTTTCGGATGGCAAGATTTCCTACGATGCTTACGAGAGAGGCGTGCCTACCGTGGAGTTGGTGGATGGGCTACTGCCGGTGTTGGGAAAGACGAGGGAGAGAGGAACCGAGATTTCCTTTCTTCCAGATGCACAAATCTTTGAGAAGACATATTTCAAGGCAGAATGGTTGAAGAGCCGCCTCCATGAGACGGCTTACTTAAATCCGAAGCTAACGATTACTTATGTAAATCAGAGAGAAGGAGAAGAGGAGACGGAGGTCTTTCATGAGCCAGAGGGCATTGTGGCTTACGTGAGGGAGTTGAATGCTGGAAAGACGGCCATCCATGAGCCGGTGTATTTTAAGGGCAGTCAGGATGGAATTGAAGTGGAAGCGGTATTTCAGTTTGTGGATGCCTTTGAGGAAAATATCTTGGGCTTTTGCAACAATATCTTCACGCAGGAAGGCGGTTCGCATCTGGTGGGCTTTAAGACCAAGTTTACGATGCTCATCAACTCCTATGCCAGAGAACTCGGAATTTTGAAGGAGAAGGACTCCAACTTTACGGGGGCAGATACCAGAAATGGCATGACAGCCGTGGTTGCCGTCAAGCATCCGGACCCCATTTTTGAGGGGCAGACCAAGACCAAGCTTGCCAGTGCGGATGCCACGAAGGTGGTGAGTGCCATTGTAAACGATGAGCTGCAGAGATTTTTTGACCGCAATCTGGAGACACTCAAAAATGTCATTGCCTGTGCGGAAAAATCGGCCAAAATCCGAAAAGCGGAGGAGAAGGCTAAGACCAATATGCTCACAAAATCCAAGTTTTCCTTTGACAGCAATGGAAAATTGGCCAATTGTGAGAGCCGAGAGGCGGAGAAATGTGAGATTTTTATTGTGGAGGGAGATTCTGCAGGCGGTTCCGCAAAGACAGCGAGAAACCGCAGGTATCAGGCGATTTTGCCGATTCGAGGAAAGATTTTGAATGTGGAGAAGGCCTCCATGGACAAGGTGTTGGCCAATGCGGAGATTAAGACCATGATCAATGCCTTTGGCTGTGGCTTTTCCGAGGGCTATGGAAACGACTTTGATATCTCAAAGCTGCGCTATCACAAGATTATTTTGATGACGGATGCCGATGTGGACGGAAGCCACATTGACACCTTGCTTTTGACCTTTTTGTACCGTTTTATGCCGGACTTAATCTACAACGGACATGTGTACATTGCCATGCCACCTTTGTATAAGGTGATTCCCAAACGAGGAGAGGGGCAATATCTCTTTGACGACAAGGAGTTGGAGCGCTACCGTAAGACGCACAGAGGCGACTTTACGTTGCAGCGCTATAAGGGACTGGGAGAGATGGATCCCGAACAGCTCTGGGAGACCACTTTGGACCCTGAGAGAAGGGTGCTAAAGCAGGTGGAGATTGAGGATGCAAGGCTAGCCTCGGAGGTGACGGAGATGCTGATGGGCAGCGACGTGCCGCAGAGACGGCAATTTATCTACGCACATGCAGACGAAGCAGAGATTGACGCATAAGGAGGGGACAGGATGGCAGAGCGTATTATAAAAACAGAATATTCCGAGGAAATGCAAAAAAGCTACATGAATTATTCCATGAGTGTCATCACGGCCCGTGCGATACCAGATGCCAGAGACGGTCTCAAGCCGGTGCAGAGGCGAGTGCTTTACGATATGAGTGAGCTGCGGTTGGGGCATGATAAGCCGCATCGAAAGTCAGCTCGTATCGTTGGAGATACGATGGGTAAGTACCATCCCCACGGAGACAGCTCCATCTATGAGACCTTGGTGGTGATGAGTCAAGCCTTTAAGAAGGGCATGGCCTTGGTGGACGGACACGGAAACTTTGGCTCCATCGAGGGCGATGGGGCAGCGGCGATGCGTTACACGGAGGCGAGACTGGAGAAGTTTGCGGAGGAGGTCTATCTAAAAGATTTGGATAAGACTGTGAATTTTGTATCCAATTACGACGAGACGGAGATGGAGCCGGAGGTACTGCCAGTTCGAGTGCCTAACCTTTTGATCAATGGAGCGGAGGGCATCGCTGTTGGGATGAGTACCAGCATTCCGCCCCACAATCTGGGCGAAGTGGTGGATGTGGTGAAGGCTTACATTGACGACCCTACGATACAGGAAGAGCAGCTGTTGGAGATTATGCCAGGACCGGATTTTCCGACAGGAGGCATCATTGCCAACAAGAAGGAGCTGCCTAGCATTTATGCGAGCGGAGTGGGAAAAATCAAGCTTCGAGGTCGCATGGAGGTGGAGTTAGGGAGAAGGCGTTCGGATAAGGATAAGCTTATTATCACCGAGATTCCTTACACCATGATAGGCAGCGGCATCAACAAGTTTTTGATGGATGTGGCGGACTTGGTGGAGAGTAAGAAGCTGTCCGATGTGGTGGATATCTCCAACCAGTCCAGCAAAGAGGGCATTCGCATTGTGCTGGAACTGAAAAAAGATGCGGATGTGGAGAAGATAAAAAACATTCTATACAAGAAAACCAAACTGGAGGACACCTTCGGAGTTAATATGTTAGCGATTGCAGGTGGAAGACCGGAGACTCTAAACCTTCGCCAGATTTTGAAATACTTTATGGAATTTCAGTATGAAAATACCGAGAAGAAGTATCGGGTTCTGCTGGAGAAGGAGTTGGAGAAAAAGGAAATCCGAGAGGGCTTGATACGGGCCTGTGATGTGATTGACCTGATTATCGCTGTGCTTAGAGGCTCAAAGAATCTGGCGGATGCCAAAAACTGTCTCGTGCACGGAGACACTTCCAAGGTGACTTTCCGCAGCCCTGAGCTTGAGGCAGAGGCAGGGAGACTGTGTTTCACAGAAAAACAGGCAGCGGCCATCCTAGAGATGCGTTTGCAAAAGTTGATAGGTCTTGAGGTGCTGGCTCTGCAGAAGGAGTACAAGGACTGTCTCAAAAAGATTGCGGAGTACCAGCATGTGCTGCGCAGCCGAAAAAACATGGATACGGTCATCAAGAAAGATTTGGATGCCATCAAGAAGGAGTTTGCACTCCCCAGAAAGACGCAGATTGAGGATGGCAAGGAAGCGGTCTATGTGGAGGAGGAGCCGGCGGTGCAGGAGGTGGTCTTTGTCATGGATCGCTTTGGCTACTGCAAGCTTTTGGACCGAGGCGTTTACGAGAAAAATCAGGAGAGCGTGGAGGCGGAGCACACAAAGATTGTGCGTTGCTTGACCAACGATAAAATCTGTCTGTTCACTGCAGAAGGACTGCTGCATCAGATTAAGGCGGCGGACGTTCCTCTTGGAAGACTCCGAGAAAAGGGGGTTCCGATTGACAATCTTGGGAAGTACGATGGCAGCAAGGAGACGCTGCTGCTTTTGACCTGTATGAATGCACTCAAGGAAAAACAGCTGCTTTTTGCCACTGCACAGGGCATGGTAAAAAGGGTACCTGCCTCCGAATTGGAGACGAACAATCGGGCCGTGGCTTCCACGAAATTGGCAGAGGGAGATGCCTTGGTTTCTGTCTGTGTCGTGGAAGGAGAGACAGAGACGGTGGTGCAGACGGATAAGGGACTGTTCCTTCGTTTCCCCATTGAGGAGATTCCAGAGATGAAAAAGAATGCCCGAGGGGTGCGTGCTGTGAAGCTGGAGGAAAAGGACAGTTTGAAGGCTCTGTATCTCATGGGAGAGGATACAGTCATTCTCTACAAGGAAAAGGAACTGCATCTCAATCGACTGAAAGAGGGAAAAAGGGACGGCAAACCGAGTCGAGTGAGGGTGTAAGAGACCGGCTGTGTTTGTGCAATGCGTACAAATGTATTTTTCTCGCGAATATCTCTTGCTTTTTTTTGAAATTTGGTATAGGATAAAAAGCATGAAAAAAATAGAAACAAACACAAAATGAAAAAAAAGAGGAGATATGCGGTTATGGAAAAGAAGTTAAGAGTCGGTATACTGGGTGCTACTGGTATGGTTGGTCAGAGATTCATCGCCCTGTTGGAGAATCATCCGTGGTATGAGGTGGTGACGGTGGCAGCAAGTCCACGTTCTGCTGGACAGCGTTATGAGGATGCTGTGGCAGGTCGTTGGAAAATGACGACCCCAATGCCAGAGGGCGTAAAAGATTTGATTGTGATGAATGTCAACGAGGTGGAGAAGGTTGCTGCTTCCGTGGACTTTGTGTTCAGTGCGGTGGATATGTCCAAAGATGAGATTCGTGCGATTGAGGAAGCTTACGCAAAGACCGAGACCCCTGTGGTATCCAACAACAGTGCACATCGTTGGACTCCGGACGTTCCTATGGTGGTGCCGGAGATCAATCCAGAGCATTTTGAGGTGATTCCTTTCCAGAAAAAGCGTTTGGGAACCACAAGAGGCTTCATTGCTGTAAAGCCGAACTGCTCCATTCAGAGCTACGCTCCAGTGCTTACCGCATGGAAGGAGTTTGAGCCTTATGAGGTGGTTGCAACTACCTATCAGGCCATTTCGGGTGCTGGTAAGACCTTCAAGGATTGGCCAGAGATGGAGGGGAACATCATTCCTTTCATCGGCGGTGAGGAGGAGAAGAGCGAGCAGGAGCCGCTGCGTCTCTGGGGCAAGATTGAGGATGGCGTGATTGTGAAAGCGGAGGAACCCAAAATCACCTGCCAGTGCATCCGTGTTCCGGTATTAAACGGACATACCGCAGCTGTGTTTGTAAAATTTAGAAAGAAAGCCACAAAGGAAGAGCTGATTGAAAAACTTCTGGCCTTCCGTGGCCTGCCGCAGGAGCTGGAGCTTCCGAGTGCACCAAAGCAGTTCATCCAGTACATGGAGGAGGAGAATCGCCCACAGGTCAGTCTGGATGTGGACTTTGAGAGAGGCATGGGCATTTCCATCGGCCGTCTCCGTGAGGATAGCATCTACGATTATAAGTTTGTGGGACTTTCCCATAATACCGTTCGTGGTGCGGCAGGTGGAGCTGTGCTTTGTGCGGAGCTTCTCACAGCAAAGGGCTTTATTCAGGCAAAATAAAACGAATGACATTCTTGCCTTTTCCGATTCGTTAAGAAACTTGCTTTTGGCACAGATTAGCGGTATAATTCAAAAGAAACGAATGAGGGAGGCGGACTAGGATGCCTTCTACAATAGCGAGAAATGGAGAGGCTGGGATATGGCAATTACAAAACAGGTATTTGGTAAGCTGCCGGAGGGCAGAGAGGTTTTTTTGTATACCTTAACAAACGAGAATGGTGTGACGGCAACGTTCACGGACTTGGGAGGAACTTGGGTTTCTATGCTGGTTCCTGACCGAGAGGGAAAGATGGCAGATGTGGTGCAGGGCTTTGACACGCCACAGGAATATCTGGGAAACCATGCACACTTTGGTGCGATTGTTGGAAGAAATGCCAACCGCATCGGAAATGCTCAATTTGTGCTGAATGGCATTTCTTACAAACTGGCAGAGAACGATGGCAAGAACAATCTGCACAGCGGTCCGAATCTGTATCATGACCGTGTGTGGGAGACAGAGACGGAGGAGAGTGAGCTGGGAAGCTGCCTGCACTTTAGCCTGTTTAGTCCAGATAAGGATCAAGGCTTTCCAGGCAATGCCGACATTCAGGTGAGCTATACGTTGACGGCTGACAATGCATTAATGATTGACTATCGCATGACGGCGGATGCCGACACGGTGGCCAATTTCACCAATCACAGCTATTTTAATCTAAAGGGACACGATGCAGGTGATATTTTGAGCCAGAAGGTACAGATTTTGGCAGATGCTTTCACGCCAACCGATGCAGGTTCCATTCCTACCGGAGAGCTGCGTGCCGTTGCGGGCACTCCTATGGATTTCCGCACAGCAAAGGCAATCGGCGAGGACATTGAGGCGGATGACGAGCAGATTCGGATGGGCAATGGGTTTGACCACAACTGGGCACTGCGTCAGAGCAAGGATGGAGAACTGTCTTTGGCAGCGGTCGCAATCGATGAGGAGAGTGGACGCAAAATGGAAGTGTACACAGACCTTCCAGGAATGCAATTCTACACAGCAAACTTCCTGAACCATTTGAAGGGAAAACAGGGAGCTTATTATGAGAAGCGTTCTTCCTACTGTTTTGAAACCCAGTATTTTCCAGATGCTGTCAATAAGCCGGAGTTTGCATCTGCATGGCTGCGTGCTGGTGAGGAGTACCACACAACGACTATCTATCGTTTTGGATTGGTATAAGGAGATTCGCTGACGGAAGAGACGGACAGAGGAGAGGGACTGTTAGACAACATTGACAGCCCCTCTTTTGAGTGTGTAAGATAAGAGAGAAAAGGGACATGATTCGCCTTGCGGCGAATCACCACGATACATGAAGAGGAGGAAGGACAGTGATTCAGGCAAGAAACTATGTAAAAGCAGAGAGCATTCAACAGGCCTATGAGCTGAATCAAAACAGAGGCACACAGATAGTGGCAGGAATGTTGTGGCTGAAGATGGGCAAGAGGACAAAGACAACGCTGTTGGATTTGTCCGGACTGGAATTAAGCTACATCCGTGAGAATGAGGAGGAGTTTTCCATTGGAGCCATGACCACACTGCGGGACTTGGAGACACATCCGGCACTGAATGAGGTCTTTGATGGGGTGTTTCGGGAGTGCACGAAGCACATTGTCGGCGTGCAGTTCCGTAATCTGGCAACCATTGGAGGGAGTGTGTTCGGAAGATTTGGTTTTTCGGATATTTTGACCTGTCTTTTGGCCCTAGATACCTATGTGGAATTTTTCCATGAGGGAATGGTTCCGTTGGCGGAGTTTGCTAAGAGAACACCTTCGGTGAAGGAGAGAGATTTGCTGCTGCGAATCGTGATTAAGAAAGATGGAAGAAAGGCGGCTTATCAGAGTCAGCGCTTGACAAAGACGGATTTCCCACAGATTGCGGTCTGTGTGGCAAAGAAGGAAGAGACTTGGTTTGTCTCGGTGGGAGCAAGACCGGAGAGGGCGGAGTGTATCCAGCTGACGGACAGTGGAGATGTGGCGGCGATGGCGGCTAAGGCAGCGGCAAGCTTTTCCTACCGCAGCAATCTGCGTGCCAGCGAGGAATACCGCAAAGCCTTGACACAGGTGTATGGGAAGCGGGCAATGTGCCAGATTTTGGAAGGAGACCAAGGATGAAGATACAGTTTGTATTAAACGGAAAAAAGATAACGGCGGAGGCGGAGCCTAGCACCACCTTGTACACCTTTTTGAGGGATTTGGGCTGCCTCAGCGTGAAATGTGGTTGTGAGACGGCAAACTGCGGGCTTTGTACGGTGCTTTTGGATGGAAAATCCGTGCTTTCTTGCTCGGTATTGGCAGGACGTGTGGATGGAAGTGAGGTCTGTACTTTGGAAGGCTTGCAGCAGGAAGCGGAGGAACTGGGAGGCTTTCTGGCAGCGGAGGGCGGCGAACAGTGCGGTTTTTGCAGTCCAGGCTTTTTGATGAATGCAATTGCGATGCTACGAGAATGGAAGGAGCCGGACGAGGAGAGCATCAAAGAATACATGGCGGGTAATCTTTGCCGCTGCAGTGGCTATATGTCTCAGCTGCGTGCATTGACCAAATACGTTGCCTATAAGAAGGAGGGGCACTGACATGGAAAAAAAGAAACGTTATGTGAATGCACCGGTGGTAAAGAAGGATGCGAAGGCACTGGTGACAGGAAAACCAGTCTACACGGATGACCTTGCACCGAAGAACTGCCTGATTGTCAAGGTGCTGCGCAGCCCTCATGCGAATGCGTGGATTGAGAGCATAGACCAAAAAGCAGCCTTAAGAGTTCCGGGGCTTCGTTGCATTTTGACTTGGGAGGATGTTCCGAACAAGAGATTTACGATGGCAGGGCAGACCTATCCGGAGGCGAGTCCTTATGACCGTTTGATTTTGGACAGACAGGTGCGGTTTGTCGGAGATGCGGTGGCGATTGTGGCGGGAGAGAACGAGGCAGCTGTGGACAGAGCCTTGGCTCTTCTGAAGGTAAACTATCGGGTGCTGGATGCGGTGTTGGATTTTCGGACGGCGAAGGACAACCCGATTTTGGTGCATCCAGAAGAAAACTGGCATGCACTGTGTCCGGTTGGTGCGGACAACAAACGCAATCTCTGTGCCTGCGGAGAGAGTGGGGATGGAGATGTGGAGGCAGTGCTTCGCTCCTGTGACTATACCATAGAGAGAACCTATCACACGCTGGCAAATCAGCAGACCATGATGGAAACCTTCCGCACCTTCACCTACTTGGATACTTATGGCAGATTGAATGTGGTTTCCTCCACGCAGGTGCCCTTCCACGCAAGACGTATTCTAGCTCATGCTTTGGATATACCTAAGTCCAAAATCCGTGTGATAAAACCCCGAATCGGAGGTGGTTTTGGAGCCAAGCAGACGGTGGTGTCCGAGGTGTATCCTGCCATTGTCACGATGAAGACAGGGCTGGCTGCTAAGATGATTTACAGCCGCTATGAGTCCCAGATTGCCTCCTCTCCCCGCCATGAGATGGAAATCACAGTGCGTGCTGGAGCCGATGCAGATGGAAGGCTGCGTGCTTTGGATGTGTACACACTCTCCAACACAGGAGCTTTTGGAGAACATGGACCGACCACGGTGGGACTTTCGGGGCATAAGTCCATTCCGCTGTACCGCACAGAGGCACACCGCTTCCGTTACGACGTGGTTTACACCAACCGTATGTCGTCCGGAGCTTACCGAGGCTATGGCGCGACGCAGGGAATCTTTGCGGTGGAGTCCATCATAAACGAGCTGGCGGAGCAGATGGGCATGGACCCCGTGGCTTTCCGTGAGAAAAATATGGTTCGTGAGGGCGACATCATGCCAGCTTACTACAACGAGAAGAGCAACAGCTGTGCTCTAGACCGCTGTCTGGCCCGTGCCAAGGAGATGATGAACTGGGAGGAGAAATATCCGGCAAGAGACATGGGCAACGGTAAGGTGAGAGGAGTCGGTGTGGCACTGGCGATGCAGGGGTCTGCTATCTCCAAAGTGGACGTGGGTTCTGTCTCCATCAAGGTCAACGACGATGGTTTTTACACGCTGATGATAGGAGCCTCCGATATGGGAACGGGCTGTGACACCATTCTGGCACAGATGGCAGCGGACTGTCTGGACTGTGACATTGATGAGATTGTGGTACATGGCACGGACACCGATATTTCCCCCTACGATTCGGGTTCCTACGCTTCCAGCACGACCTATCTGACCGGAATGGCAGTGGTGCAGGCCTGCGAGAAGCTGCGAGAGAATATCATAGCCAAGGCTGCTCAGTATCTGGACTGCAAGAAGGAGACACTGGAATTTGACGGCAAGAAGGTGTACCAGCCAGAGGGCGATAAGGAAATCACCTTATTGGACATTGGAAACCGTATCATGTGCAACAACGAGGATGACCTCACCGCCAGTGCGACCCACTCTTCCCCCGTTTCTCCGCCACCTTTCATGGTAGGCATGGCTGAGGTGGAAGTGGATAAAGAGACCGGACAGGCAGAGTTGATTGACTATGTGGCCGTGGTGGATTGCGGAACGGTGGTGAACCCGAATCTGGCAAGGGTACAGACCGAGGGAGGTCTGGCACAGGGCATAGGTATGGCTCTGTATGAGGATGTCACCTACTCAGCAGCGGGACAGATGTACCAAAATTCGTTGATGCAATACAAGATTCCGAGCCGTCTGGATGTCGGACGCATCCGTGTGGACTTTGAGAGCAGCTATGAGCCAACGGGACCGTTTGGGGCAAAGTCCATCGGAGAGATTGTCATCAATACCCCTTCCCCAGCCATTGCACAGGCCGTGTATCATGCCAGCCATGTGCGGGTGAGGGAGCTTCCGATTACCGCTGAAAAAATCTTTTTTGGAATGCAGGAGCAAAAATAGGGAAAGCTGCAGCATTTCGCTTTTTTCTTGCCACGTAAAGAAAAGTATGATAAGATAAGGAAGCGAAAAGAGAGGGATTGCATGTCAAAATCATTGTATATAGCAGAGAAGCCAAGTGTGGCACAGGAGTTTGCCAAAGCCCTTCAGATTGGGGGCAGCAGACGGGACGGCTATGTGGAGTCTGCGGATGCGATCGTGACTTGGTGCGTGGGGCATCTGGTCACCATGTCCTATCCGGAGGCCTACGATGCCCGATATAAGAGGTGGAGTTTGCAGACACTGCCATTTCTTCCAAAGGAATACAAGTATGAAGTGATTCCAGAGGTGGAAAAGCAATTTCGGACGGTGAGTGCCTTGCTTTCCAGAGAGGATGTGGACACCATCTACGTCTGCACGGACTCCGGTCGAGAAGGAGAGTACATCTACCGCTTGGTGGAGCAGATGGCAGGGGAAGGCGTGAAGAAAAAAGTGCGAAAGCGGGTCTGGATTGATTCACAGACGGAGGAGGAAATTCGTCGAGGCGTGCAGTCCGCAAAAGATTTGTCCGCTTATGACAATCTTTCAGAGGCGGCCTACCTAAGAGCCAAGGAAGATTACCTCATGGGCATCAATTTTTCTCGTGTTCTCACGCTGCAGTATGGTCCGACCCTCTCTCGCTACCTAAATACCCAAAGAACGGTGCTTTCTGTGGGGCGGGTGATGACCTGCGTGCTGGGCATGGTGGTGCGAAGGGAGAGGGAGATTCGAGAGTTTGTAAAGACACCTTTTTACCGTGTCATCGCAAGTTTCGGTGAGGAAGGGCAGCAGGTGAATGCGGAGTGGAGAGCGGTGCCGGAATCGAAATATTATCAGTCTCCCCTTTTATATAAGGAAAACGGATTCCGTAAGAGAGAAACAGCAGAAGCTCTGATTGCCTCCTTAAGGGAACATCCTCCGGTGACAGGGACGCTGCTCTCGGTAGAGCGAAAGAAGGAGAATAAGAACGCTCCTTTGCTTTACAATCTGGCAGAAATCCAAAATGACTGTTCCAAGCTCTTTAAAATCAGTCC
>JAUNGR010000011.1:19961-34863 GCA_030524485.1 bacterium
CTTTGAAGGTGATACAGGAGTTGTATGAGAAGAAGCTTGTGACCTATCCGAGAACCGATGCGAGGGTGCTTTCCAGTGCAGTCGCCAAGGAGATTTCCAAGAATCTCTCTGGTCTGCAGAGGTTTGCCCCGATGGCAGCTTTCGCAAAGGAGATTTTGGAGGGAGGATGGGCAAAGGGGATTGCAAAGACTCGCTATGTCAATGACAAGCAGATTACAGACCACTATGCCATCATTCCGACCGGACAGGGCTTAGGAGCTTATTCGAGTCTCTCCGAGACTGCACAAAAGATTTATCAGCTTATCTGCCGACGTTTCTTGAGTATCTTTTATCCACCAGCGGTGTATCAGAAAATTGCACTGGAGATTGTGGTGGGAGGGGAGCATTTTTTTGCCAGCTATCGGATTCTTTTGGAGGAAGGCTACTATAAAGTAGCGGGAGTGCCAAAGGAAGCCGCAAAGACGGCAGCCGCTCGCACAAAGAAGACGGCCAATGCAAAGAAGGATGAGACCGAGGAAAGCAGTGAGATGGCTGAGGCAAGCCCCGCCTTGGTACAGGCACTTTCGAGACTTAAGAAGGGACAGGTTTTGCCCCTGCAGCAGTTTGTCATTAAGGAGGGAGAAACCTCCCCACCTAAGCGATACAACTCTGGCTCCATGATTCTAGCGATGGAGAATGCTGGACAGTTGATAGAGGATGAGGAATTGCGGGCACAGATAAAGGGCAGCGGCATCGGAACGAGTGCAACAAGGGCGGACATCCTAAAAAAACTGGTAAACATTCGCTATCTGGAATTAAATAAGAAGACACAGGTAGTCACGCCGACCTTGCTCGGGGAGCTGGTGTTTGAGGTGGTGCAGGTTTCCATGAAACAGCTGCTAAACCCTGAACTGACGGCAAGCTGGGAGAAGGGGCTAACCTATGTAGCGGAGGGAAGCATCACACCTACGGAGTATATGCAAAAGTTGGAACGTTTTGTTGCGGGACGCACGGTGCAGGCAGGGAGCCAAAATCACTCCTATGCCCTCAAGCCTTTCTTTGATAAGGCGGCAAAATACCACAAGGAGCCGGTTTTCGAGGAAAAATGAGAGGATTCGCCTTACGGCGAATCACCACCATGCATGAAAGTCGATTGCTCCGTGTTTCACACGGTCTCCGCTCCGCTTCAGTCGTTGCCAAACGGGCATCACCGGTGCCTGGCAACGCAATCGCCGCCTGTATTCATAATCCGGGCAATCGCCCTACTGATTCATACAGGCTTGGTTGTCAAATGCCTGTGCATCCTTGGATGCGAGCATCCAGTCTGCCCAGTCGCTTGACAACACTTTCAGAGTAAAAAATAATAAAAAAGGAGAGTATAAAGGTATGAGACAGGAAGAAATGAAGGTTAGCAGCTTATTTGACACAAGCCACAGCATTGTAGGAAGAGTATTGTCCCAGTTTACGTATCCGTGGGAAATTCTTCCAAGAATCGAGGAGCTGATTGTGGCTCTCGGACAGGTACTGCCAGACAGCGACTATAAGAAGTTTGGGGATAGCATCTGGGTGCACAAGAGTGTGAAGGTGGCACCTTCCGTAGCGATGGGCAAGAACATTATTGTGTGTCAGGGAGCGGAGTTGCGTCACTGTGCTTACATCCGAGGCAATGCAATCATCGGTGCGGGAGCGGTGGTAGGAAACTCCACAGAACTGAAGAATGTGATTCTGTTTGATGGCGTGCAGGTTCCGCACTACAACTATGTAGGCGATTCCATTCTGGGCTTTAAAGCACATCTGGGAGCAGGTGCCATCACTTCCAATGTCAGAGCAGACAAGGAGCTTGTGAAGGTTCATGCAGAGGACGGAGACCTTGAAACGGGTCTGAAGAAGTTCGGTGCGATTGTAGGAGATAATGTCGAGGTGGGCTGCAATTCTGTGCTGAATCCGGGAACCATCATCGGAAGGGGCAGCAACGTGTATCCACTTTCCAGTGTAAGAGGCTGTGTGGACGCAAATTCCATCTACAAAAAACAGGGAGAAGTCGTAGAAAAAAATAAATAAGAGAGAACTCTGACAAGGAGAATGTTGGGGGTAGAGGAAGAACAATGAGTACAAAAAGACAGGTGGGACAAAATGGGCAATTTAAGGACCGAGTAGGTTTTGTTCTTGCTTCGGTGGGGTCTGCAGTGGGAATGGGAAATATTTGGATGTTCCCCTATCGGGTCGGACAGTATGGCGGAGCTGCCTTTTTGCTGGTGTATTTTTTCTTTGTTGCATTGTTTGGTTATGTGGGGCTTTCTGGCGAGTTCGCCTTCGGCCGCTTGACTCGAACTGGACCGATAGGTTCCTATGATTATGCACTGAAGAGCCGAGGAAAGAAGGGGGGCGGCATTCTGGGAGCCATCCCTCTTTGCGGTTCGCTGGGCATTGCCATTGGCTATGCCATCATCGTGGGCTGGGTGCTGCGCTATATTTTTGGAGCGGTCTCTGGACAGATGCTAAGTGGAGCAGCTGGACTTTCAGGAGAGGCAGTCAATGAGCTGTCTCAGCAATATTTTTCAGGGGTTACAGGAAAATTTGGCAGTCTGGGTTGGCACTTTGCCGTGATTGTGTTGGCTATGGTGGTGCTGAGTGGTGGCGTGATGAAAGGCATTGAGAAAATCAATAAGATTTTGATGCCAGCTTTTTTCATTTTGTTTTTGTTGATTGCCATTCGGGTGGCCTTTCTTCCCGGAGCGATAGAGGGCTATCGTTATCTTTTGGTTCCAGATTGGTCTTATCTGGCAAATCCAGAGACTTGGATTATGGCGATGGGGCAGGCCTTTTTCTCCCTGTCCATCACAGGTTCCGGCATGATTATTTATGGCAGCTATTTGGATAAGCAGGAGGACATCCCGAGAGTGTCCGTGATGACGGCTGTTTTGGACACGGTGGCAGCTCTGCTTGCTGGTTTTGCAATTATTCCGGCGGTGTTTGCCTTTGGTTTGGACCCCAAATCGGGACCGCCTTTGATGTTTTTGACTTTGCCTGTCGTCTTTTCCAAGATTCCGATGGGAAATCTTGTGGCAGCTCTCTTTTTCATTGCGGTGCTGTTTGCGGGCATTACCTCTTTGGTCAACATGTTTGAGGTGTGTACGGAGGCATTGCAGACGCATGTGGGATGGAAGAGAAAGGTGGCTGTGGTAGCAGTTGGACTGGCGGCTTTTGCCGTAGGCGTGTTTGTGGAGTACGAGCCTTACATGGGAGCTTGGATGGATGTCATCAGCATCTATGTGGTTCCTTTTGGTGCTCTTTTGGGAGCCATTGTCATCTATTGGGTGTTGGGCATGGAAAACATCCGAAAGGAATTAAATGTGGGCAGGAAGAAACCGCTGGGCGTGCTGTATGCCTTCCTTGCCAAGTATGTCTACGTGATTTTGGCGGCGGTGGTCTTTGTCTTAAGCATCCGTTATAAGGGCATTGGCTAGCATCAATGAATAAGGGGACATACGGTCAGGATAGGGTGAATTTTGCGTTCTGCTGTCTTGCTTTGCACTCTGCATAGGTTCCTCTGTCCACTGATGCTAGAGCGAAGGAGAAAATAAGAAATAAGGAACAAGACGGATAAAAAGGATAGGAAAGGAATTTGTTATGGAAAATGTAATGGTTTTTGAGCATCCGCTGATTCAGCACAAAATTTCGATTCTGCGTGACAAAGCAACGGGAACCAATGAGTTTCGTGCTTTGATTGAGGAGATTGCCACCCTGATGGGCTATGAGGCTTTGCGAGATCTGCCTCTAGAGATGGTAACGGTGGAGACTCCGATTGAGACCTGCCAGACTCCGATGATAGCTGGAAGAAAACTGGCAGTGGTGCCGATTCTCCGTGCCGGACTGGGAATGGTGAATGGCATTCTCGCCTTGGTTCCTTCCGCAAAGGTGGGACATATCGGCATGTACCGTGACGAGACCACCCATGAGCCACAGTCTTACTATTGTAAGTTGCCGAATCCGATTGAGGAGAGAACCATCATCGTGACAGACCCCATGCTTGCAACGGGAGGTTCTGCGGTGGAGGCCGTGGACTTTATCAAGCAGAGAGGCGGAAAGAAAATCAAATTTATGGCCATTATTGCGGCTCCGGAAGGCTTGGAGCGGTTGCATAAGGCACATCCGGACGTTCAGATTTATGTGGGACATCTGGACCGCTGCCTGAATGAAGATGCTTACATCTGTCCAGGACTGGGAGATGCGGGAGACCGTATCTTTGGAACCAAATAAGATTGTTTTGGTTGCTGGGGCGGAGTTTAGCAAGAATTGTGCTTGCTCCGCCCTTGGTAGCGAGGAGAAAGCCCATGAATTGTGTGTATTTTATAGAAATTTCGATAAATTTCGATTTTTTTTAAAAAAGTACTTGCCAAATACAAAACTTTGTGTTAGAATACAAAACGTCGCAGAGATAAATAAAAATGCGAGAGACAAAAAGCATATAGGCCGGCATGTCGGAATGGCAGACGAGGCAGACTCAAAATCTGTTGATGGCAACATCGTGTGGGTTCAAGTCCCACTGCCGGCACTTACTTAAGAATCCGAATTCATTTATGAGTTCGGATTTTTTTGTTTACTGTGAAAGTCCCTCAAGGATTGAGGGATTTAGGGAGTTCGAGGCGGACTTGTCCACTTTGTTTTGACATGATATATCCAAAAAGGTTCGGCTTTACAATGGGGAGGGAGTGGTGTATGATAAAGCAAGATGAAAATCCGCTGAAAATGCGGAAGAGTGACAGCGGGCATGGAGGTGAAACGATGACTTGTAAGGAAGCACAGGCTCTGATAATCCCTTACATCAACCAGCAGCTTTCTATGGACGAGGTGGAGGCTTTTATCGAGCACGTCAGAGGTTGTAAGGCCTGTCAGGAGGAACTGGAGATTTATTACATTGCGATGGTAGGCGTGCGCCAGCTGGACACGGAGGGAGACATCTCCGACATCAAGGAGGAACTAAAAAAGAGCATTGCGGGTTCTTTGTTTAAGGTACAGGTCAGGAGGAATTTTCGGGTTGTGAAATATGCGGTGCTTACTTTAAGCTTTTGGAGCACGCTGGTGATGCTTTTTTTGCAGTTTCGCATATGGTGGAACAATGGATTTCTGTGAACTGCGAGAGTGGACAGGTGCGAATCATGTCAGTTTAGAAAAGAGATGGGAGATGCAAGGTGGAAAAATTAGTTTTGGTTGATGGACACAGCATTCTGAATCGGGCTTTTTATGGAGTTCCGATGCTTACCAATGCGGAGGGACTGCACACCAATGCGGTCTTTGGTTTTTTAAATATTTTATTTAAGATACTGGAAGATGAGGGGGCAGACCATCTGGCGGTGGCCTTTGATTTGTCCGCTCCGACCTTTCGGCATGAGATGTATGCGGAGTATAAGGGGACGAGACATCCCATGCCACAGGAATTGGTGGAGCAAGTGCCGCTGATTCAGGAGGGTTTGCGGGCAATGCAAGTGCCGATTTTGACCCTCGCAGGTTATGAGGCGGATGATATTTTGGGAACGGTCGCAAAGAGGACGGCCGAGCAGGGCATTGCGGTTTCGATTGTCTCAGGAGATAGGGATTTGCTTCAGTTGGCGGACGAAAAAATCCAAATCCTGCTTCCTAAGACGGTGAAGGGGAAGACGGAGCTGTTTTCGTACTTTCCAGAGGATGTGAAGGCAGAATATCAGGTGACACCCGAAGAGTTTATTGCTGTGAAGGCTCTGATGGGAGATGCCTCGGACAACATTCCTGGAGTTCCCAGCATTGGGCAGAAGACAGCGACCAACCTGATTGTGCAGTACCATTCTCTGGGCAATCTGAAGGAACATCTGGAAGAGGTGAAGCCTCCGAGAGCGAAAAAGGCCTTGGAGGAGCATTGGGATTTAGCCGAGCAAAGTTACGAATTGGCCCGCATTTGTACAGAGTGTCCGATTGCCTTCTCCTACGAAGAGGCAAAGAGCGATTCGCTTTACACGAAGGAAGCCTATGCGTGGATGCAGCGTTTGGGCTTTAAGGCTTTGCTTTCTCGCTTTTCAAAAGAGGTGACTGCTCCCAACGAGCATAGACCTAAGGTAAAGGTGGCAGCCGATTTTTCGGAGGCGGAGAAGGTCTTTGAAAAAGCTTTGCAGTTGGAGAGTGGGGCAAAGGTGGGATTTGAGCTGCTGTTGGAAGAAAAGTGCCTATTGGGACTTTCCCTTTGTCTGAATGAGAAAGAGTTGTATGTGATTCCTTCGGAGGGCTTTTTGACGGAGAGCTATCTGGCTGAGAAGGCAAACGCTCTGTTTGCGGCTTGGAAGGAGAGGAAAGTCGTGGCAGCGGTGATGAATCTAAAGCCGCAGTTGTCGCTTCTGGCCTTGGACTGGGAGAGTCCTGTGTTTGATATGGGAGTGGCGGCATATCTGCTGAATCCCCTGAAGGATGGCTACTCCTACGATGACTTGGCGAGGGATTATCTTTCTTGCTCCCTGCCTTCCAGAGAGTCCTTGCTTGGGAAGAAAAAGTGGGGAGAGGCTTGGGAGGACGAGAGGGAAAAGGCAGCCCAGTGCTTGGCTTATTCTGCCTATACAGCTTGGAGAGCTTTGCCGGTGCTGCTGGGGCTTTTGGAGGAGCAGAACATGAAGCAGCTGTTTGGCGAGGTGGAAATGCCTCTGATTTATAGCTTGCATCGGATGGAGCAGATAGGCATTGCGGTGAAGAAAGAAGCCCTTGGGGAATACGGAGCCAAGCTGGCAAGTCAGATTGAGAAAGTGGCGGCTGAGATTTATGAGGGAACGGGAGAGACCTTTAATCTCAACTCTCCCAAGCAGCTCGGAGAGGTGCTGTTTGAGCACATGGGAATGAAGGGCGGCAGAAAGACAAAGAACGGTTACTCAACGGCAGCGGATGTGCTGGAGAAGTTAGCGGTAAAGGAGCCATTGGTGAGAAAGATTTTGGAATATCGCCAGCTTGCCAAGCTCAAATCCACCTATGCGGATGGACTTGCTGCCTGTATTTGTGCGGATGGCCGCATCCACGGAACCTTCAACCAGACCATCACGGCGACAGGGCGTATCAGCAGCACAGAACCCAATTTGCAAAACATTCCGATTCGCATGGAGTTAGGAAGAGAAATCCGCCGTGTCTTTGTTCCAAGGGAGGGCTATGTGTTTGTCGATGCAGACTACTCGCAGATAGAGCTAAGAGTGTTGGCACATATGTCCGAGGATGAGAGATTGATAGAGGCCTATCAGGAGGCACAGGACATCCACACCATCACGGCCTCTCAAGTCTTCCACACCCCCTTAGCGGAGGTGACGGCTCTGCAAAGACGCAACGCAAAAGCGGTGAATTTTGGAATTGTATATGGCATCAGTGCCTTTGGCCTGAGCGAGGACTTGAGCATTTCCAGAAAAGAAGCCCTAGAATACATCGAAAAGTACTTTGCCACCTATCCAAGGGTGAAACAATTTTTGGATGGTTTGGTGGAGACGGCAAAGAAGGACGGTTACGTCAGCACCATGTTCCATCGAAGACGGCCAGTACCGGAATTAAAGTCTGGAAATGCCATGCAGAGAGCCTTTGGGGAGAGGGTAGCGATGAATTCTCCGATTCAGGGAACCGCTGCCGACATCATTAAGATTGCAATGATAGAGGTGGACAGGGAGCTTTGTAGGCAGGGTCTGCAGTCCCGCATTGTGCTTCAGGTGCACGATGAGCTTTTGGTGGAGGCGAAGGAGGAGGAACTGGAGATTGTGAAGCAGATTCTTTCTGAAAAGATGAAGGGGGCTGCAAAGCTTAAAGTTCCGTTGGAGATTGACACAAAGAGCGGATATAGCTGGTTTGAGACAAAGTGATAAAAAGAAAGGGATGAGGATAGCATTAGTGAACAAGGGGACAGATGTTCCCCTGTCCACTAATGCTAAAGCGGAACATGAGCTTGTGAGCGAAAGGATAGTGAAAATGAAGTGGGTGATTGGCATTACGGGAGGAATCGGAGCCGGAAAGAGCGAGGTGCTGGCTCTGTTGCAGAAGGAGCTTTCGGCAACGGTGATTCTGGCCGATGAGGTGGCACATGAGGTGATGGAGCCGGGGCAGACCGCCTATAAAGAGCTGTTGCAAACCTTTGGAAGGGATTTTTTGCAGCCAGATGGGAGCATAGACCGCAGAGCCTTTGCAGCTCTCCTCTTTCAGACCGAAGGAATGAGGGAGAAGGTCAATGCCATTGTGCATCCTCTGGTGAAACAGGAGATTCAAAGAAGGGTGCAAGCCTCTGACACACAGTGGGTTTTTGTGGAAGCCGCCCTTCTGATAGAGGAGAGATATCGGGAGGATACCTGTGAGGAGCTTTGGTATGTCCATGCCCCGAGGGAGCTTCGGATGCAGAGACTGATGCAAAATCGGGGCTACAGCAGGGAAAAATGCGAGAGCATCATGAACAGTCAGCTTCCTGATGCGGTATTTTGCAAGGAATGCGACCGTATCTTAGAGAATGCGGGGGGACCTAAGGAACTGCTGGCAAACATTCGCCATCTGGTCGAACAGTTTGTCTTGGAAAAGAGCAAAGAGGGCGGAGTGAGCCATTAGGGGGAAAGATACAAGAAGGAGATAGAGGAAAGAGATGAGATTTGTCAGCATTGCCAGCGGCAGCAGTGGAAATTGTACCTATGTCGGTTCGGAGAATACCCATCTGCTCGTGGATGCAGGAGTCAGCGGGAGAAGAATAGAGGCCGGTTTGCGGGAATTGGGAATTTCGGGGAAGGAGCTTTCTGGAATTTTGGTGACGCATGAGCACAGCGACCACACCAAGGGACTCGGCGTGCTTGCCCGAAAGTATGAGATTCCGATTTATGCGACGAAGGCAACTTTGGAGGAAATTGAAACGCAAAAAGCTCTCGGAGCTTACGACAGAGAGCTGTTGACTCCCATTCCGCCGGATGTGGCATTTTCTTTGGGAGATCTGCAGGTAAAGCCCTTTCGCATTGACCACGATGCGGCAGACCCCGTGGGTTATCGCATTTGTCAGGGAGAGAAAGCGGTGGCAGTGGCGACGGACATGGGACGTTTCACCCCTTATACCATTGAAAATTTACAGGGCTTGGATGCCATTTTGCTGGAGGCGAACCACGATGTGCGGATGTTGGAGACTGGCCCTTATCCGTATTACCTAAAGAGAAGAATTCTGGGGGATTATGGACATCTGTCCAACGAGAATGCAGGACGTTTGCTGAATTTTCTGCTGCATGACCGCCTGAAAAAGATTTTTTTGGGGCATCTAAGTAGGGAGAACAATTACGAGGAATTGGCCTATGAGACGGTGTGTCTGGAGATTACGGAGGGAGAGACCGCCTACAAGGCTTCCGATTTTTCCATCTCTGTGGCAGCGAGGGAGAGGATGTCTGAGATTGTGGAAGTGTGAGTGCGAAAGGCTTGCAATTTTTGGAAAAAAATTGTATGATGGAAAAGACGGAGTGTACGCAATACGAAGACATGAAAGTGCAAAATGTAGTTTTGAAGAGAACAAAGCGGAAATGAAACCGAGTGAAACGGAACTGGGTGAAAGGAAAGCGAGTAAAGGAGAAGAACGATGAGCAAAGCGATTATCACGGTAGTAGGAAAGGACACAGTAGGTATTATTGCGAAGGTATGTACCTATCTGGCAGAGAATCAGATTAATATTTTGGACATTTCTCAGACCATTGTGCAGGGATACTTCAACATGATGATGATTGTGGATGTGTCAAAGACAGAGAAGACGTTTGGAGCGATTGGAGGAGAGTTGGAGGAGATTGGAGACACTCTGGGTGTGAAGGTAAAATGCCAGAGAGAGGAAATTTTCACCAAGATGCACAGAATCTAGGAAAGAGGAGAAGCAAACGGCATGATTAACATTCTGGAAGTAAATGAGACAAATAATATGATAGAGCATGAGAATCTGGATGTGCGCACCATCACCCTAGGCATCAATCTGCTGGACTGCTGCGACACCAATCTGGACGCTCTGAATGAGAAGATCTATCGCAAAATCACGACAGTGGCAAAGGATTTGGTCTCCACTGGTCAGGCGATAGAGAGAGACTTTGGGATTCCGATTGTCAATAAGAGAATTTCTGTCACCCCGATTTCTCTGGTGGGAACCTCAGCCTGTAAGACTCCGGAGGACTTTGTCACTTTGGCCAAGACCTTAGACAGGGCTGCCAAGGAAGTGGGAGTGAACTTTATCGGTGGCTATTCCGCACTGGTGGCGAAGGGGATGACAAAAGCGGAGGAGAATCTGATTCGCTCCATCCCGAAGGCTTTGGCGGAGACGGATAGGGTCTGCAGTTCGGTGAATGTCGGCTCCACCAAGACAGGCATGAATATGGATGCGATTCGTCTGATGGGAGAGATTGTGAAGCAGGCTGCGGAGGAGACCAAGGATGCGGATTCTCTGGGCTGTGCAAAGCTTGTGATCTTCTGCAATGCACCGGATGACAATCCTTTCATGGCAGGAGCGTTTCATGGCGTGACGGAGGCGGATGCCATCATCAATGTGGGAGTCAGCGGTCCTGGGGTAGTGAAAACGGCTTTGGAGAGCGTGAGAGGAGCGAACTTTGAGGTACTCTGTGAGACCATCAAAAAGACTGCTTTTAAGATTACTCGTGTGGGTCAGCTGGTGGCACAGGAGGCTTCCAGTCGTCTGGGCATTCCTTTTGGCATTATTGATTTGTCCTTGGCACCGACTCCGGCAGTGGGCGACAGCGTTGCCGATATCTTGCAGGAAATCGGTTTGGAGAGAGTGGGAGCACCGGGCACCACGGCAGCTTTGGCTCTGCTCAACGACCAAGTGAAAAAAGGCGGCGTGATGGCTTCCTCCTATGTTGGCGGTCTGAGTGGAGCCTTCATACCCGTCAGCGAGGACCAAGGCATGATCGATTCCGTACTGGCGGGGGCTTTGACGATAGAGAAGTTGGAAGCCATGACCTGTGTTTGCTCCGTGGGCTTGGATATGATTGCTGTGCCAGGAGATACTTCGGCAGCGACCATCTCTGGCATCATTGCGGATGAGTCGGCCATCGGTATGATTAATCAGAAGACAACGGCTGTCCGCATCATTCCGGTAATCGGAAAGACCGTGGGAGAGACGGTGGAGTTCGGAGGTCTTTTAGGCTATGCTCCGATTATGCCGGTCAATACTTTCTCCTGCGAGGCCTTCGTAAAGAGAGAGGGAAGAATTCCAGCACCGATTCACAGTTTTAAAAATTAAGAGGCAAAGGGCGGGGTCATGTGCATTCTGAAGTCGGAGTGTACATGACCTGTCTGGTTTTTAGCATCACAAAAGAAAGGAAAAGAGAGGATTTTTGGGTATGAAAATTTATCTGATTCGTCATGGAAGACAGTGCAGTAAGCTGTGCAATGTGGATGTGGATTTGGCGGAGGAGGGCTATCGTCAGGCTGCTCTTTTGGGAGAACGCTTGGCGGGAGCCAAGATTGAGAAGGTGTATTCGAGCGATTATCTGCGGGCCGTGCAGACGGCTCAGACAGCCAATCTGTACTGGAATGTGGAACATGTGATAGATGAAAGGCTGAGGGAGATTTCCTTTGGGGATATGGAGGGACTCAGCGATGAGGTGATAGCGGAGCGATTTTGCGAATTTAAGAAAGAGTTTGCAAAGATGGAGAGTGACATGTCCTATCCCAATGGAGAGTGTGCCGCTGATGTGGTAAAGAGGGTGCTTCCGGTGATGGAGGAAGTGACCGCAAGCGGCTGCAAGGAGGTAGCGATGGTGGTGCATGGAGGAGTGATTAGAACCTTTGTGACTTGGCTTTTGGGAATGGATTTGGCAAAGTGGAGAATGTTGGGAAATAGTTTGGAAAATTGCAGCATCACAGAGCTTTCTTGGAATCCTAAGAGTGGCTACTCTCTGGAGCGATTCAACGACTATGCCCATTTGGAGGCAAAGCCTGAGCTGCTGCGGGCAGCATGGGTGGATGCTGAGAATTGACGGACAGTAGGGAGCGTGTATGGAGGAAAGAATGGAACAAAGGGAAAGAGATGAGCTGGAAGCAGCGCTGGAGTGGATTTTGGATGAGAGGCTGCAGCAGGCGATTCTGAGCGATGCCAGAAAGAAGGGGAAGGAGGGAGAAGCCGTCCGCTGTAAAATCCGCCCTCTGCTTTTGAAGCAGGAATTGAAATTTCAGGCGGAAGAGCAGGTGGGAAAGCAGGCTTTTCACAAAAATCTCTCCAAGGAAGAGGCGAAGGCATATTGCACTTTCCTCTTGGAAACGAAATTTCGTCAGGCTGAATTTCTCTCCGAAAAAGGAAGAGTACAAGTTCTCGTCAGCAAAAAGGGAAAAGTGACCATCAAGAAAAAACACACAGCGACCGAAGGGAGCAAGATGCGTGCGACTCCTGTGCTTACACACAATCGAAAGAAGCACTATGTCTTAGAAGAGGGAAAGCCGGTGCCCTTTTTGGTAGACTTGGGGGTGATGACAGCGGAGGGCAGGGTGGTGGCTGCCAGATATGATAAATTCCGTCAAATCAACCGCTTTTTGGAATTTGTGGAGGACATTCTGCCCAAGCTTCCCAAAGACCGAGAGTTAAGCATTCTGGATTTTGGCTGTGGAAAATCCTATTTGACCTTTGCGATGTACTACTACTTGAGGGAGAGAAAGGGCTATGATGTTCGTATCATCGGTTTGGATTTAAAGAGGGATGTCATTGCTCTTTGCAACGAACTCAGTGAAAAGTTTGGCTTTGAAAAGCTGAGATTTTACCACGGAGACATTGCCGAGTACGAGGGAGTGACGCAGGTGGATATGGTGGTCACGCTCCATGCCTGCGACACCGCAACCGACTATGCCCTAGCCAAGGCAGTCCATTGGGGAGCAAGAGTCATTCTCTCTGTGCCCTGTTGCCAGCATGAACTAAACCGTCAGATGCAGAATGCCTGCTTGGCTCCTGTGCTGCACTATGGCATTCTGAAGGAGAGGATGGCGGCTCTGATGACGGATGGCATCCGTGCCCAGATGTTGGAGCACTATGGATATCGAACTCAGATATTGGAATTTATTGATATGGAGCATACTCCCAAAAATCTCCTGATTCGGGCAGTCAGACAGGGAGAAAAAAAGAAAAACGGGGAGGAGATTCAAAGGTTGCTTGCCGCATATTCTCTTCGCCCCAGTCTCTGTGAGTTGTTGCCAATACGAGAAGAGACAGAGAAAAATAGAGACAAAGAACAAGGAGAAAAAGAAGGAGACAGGCGGAATGCAGATAAGAAGAGCGAGAATGGATGAGTTGGATCGGATTATGCAGATGTACGAGGCGGGAAGACAATTCATGCGTGCACATGGCAATTTGGAGCAGTGGACAGGAGGCTATCCGCAGAGAGAACTCATTGAGAAAGACTGTCAGGAAGGAATTTTGTATCTCTGCGAGGAGAATAGGGAGCCGTTGGCAGTTTTTATGTATCGAGAGGGAACAGACCCCACCTATGGGGTGATTGATTCGGGAGTGTGGCTGGAAGAGGAGCGTCCCTATGCGGTGATTCATCGGATTGTCTCCACCGCTGCGGGAAAGGGAGCCGCCTCCTTCTGCGTGAACTGGGGCGTGCAGCAGAGTGGAAATCTGCGGATTGACACGCACGAGACCAATTTTCCCATGCAAAATATGCTAAAAAAGAATGGTTTTGTTCGCTGCGGCATCGTATACATGTCTGACGGAAGTCCTAGAGTGGCATTTCAAAAAATCCAAAAGGACTAAAAACAAAGAAGTCCGAAAGGCCTAGGGGCGAAAGCCGAATAGCTTGCGTCCCGCTTGGTACTCGTTTTTAGCAGGGCTTTGGTATTTAGCCTGCACAACACTCTGATAAAAATGGGAGGCAAAGAGATCCTGCCGAAATAGGGAAAGTGCAGGGGCAGCTAGGCTTCGCTCAGCTTCCTTGGGGCGAGTGATGAGAGGAAGGGACGAATGCTGCTTGATGGCCTTTAAGAGGGGAGTGGCAGAAGCCCGAAAGCCGAGCACCCGTGCGTAGGGAGCAAAATCGACGGCAGGGGACTTCCAAAGCTGCAAGTTTTCCTCTGTGATGTGCAGCAGCAGGTGCAGCAGGGCACGGCTGATGCGAGTGTAGGTGTACTGCTTGCTCTTTAACTGAAAAATTCTCTCCTCAAAGGAGACAGGAGATAGGAGCTGGGTGTGCAGCCGTTCGGCGAGTTCCTCTGAAAAGTCCGCATAGCGGAAAAATCCCTCCTGTGTGTGTGCAGCGGCAAGGAGGGCATAGTTCAAATAGGGACTTAAATCGTTCAAAAACAGAGGTTTTCCCTCTTGGATTCCTAGGAGAGTGCTGGAAGGAACGGCCTCGGAGAGGGCTTTTAGAGAGTGAGCTTGTTCTAACATTTGGCGGATGGAGGTTGCGGAGTGAAAGGGGCTGTCCGCTGCCTTTTTTGTCTCTTTTTCCTCATTGGAGGAGAAGGAGCCTAGGGTATCGTGGTAGCCCATACCCTCTCTGCGGATGGTAAGAGGAAGAATGGGGCTGTTACGCCGGAGGAGAGCCTTGCAATATTCCAGAGAGAGGATGTTGTTGGGACTCTGTAACAATAACTCGACTTCCTCTTTCATGCCTTTCTGGGAGCGAAGAAAAGTCGTGAGTGCCTCCTGTCTGGCTGCTGGAAAGGAAAGCCCTTTTTTTAGGGAATGGCGAAGCAGCTTGGAGTAAGCAGGGGGTTCCTCGGCGAGGAGGGAAGCGAGAAAGGAAAAGGGTGCCACATTTCCGTGCTCACTGCCAAAACAAAGGTGGGAAACCACAGCGAGTTTGTCTAGGAGGGCAACGCCACAGGCGGCAAAGTCTTCGGCACTGCTCACAGCAAAGGCATTTGGCAGTTCCAAAACAAGGTCAGCCCCGCCGCGCAGAGCCATCTCCGTGCGCAGGTACTTGTCATACACTGC
>JAUNGR010000154.1 GCA_030524485.1 bacterium
TCGACAGATATAGGTGTAGGCATCCTGAAAGCCTCCTGATAGAGAAAGCAAAGCTCCTACCAATAAGGATTCCGACATTTGACCATGGTATTTTCGGCTCATTTTGTTCTTTCCTTCTTTCTTTTCTATTCCTGCCTGACTCTTCCGTCTTGAAGCTTACGTTCTCCCATCCACGGATGCTCGCAGCACCAGCACCCAGTCATTGTCTTCCGTAAAGCGTGCCACTGGCTTTACGCTCACCTCTTCTTTTCCTGTCAGCTCCGCAAAGTAACTAGAAACACCACTAACCGGATCAAACCACCACGCTTGCACCTTTTTCCCTTGGAAAGAACGCAAATCAATCGTGAATTCCTCTCCCAAATAGTCATACGCAAACAAGAAATCTTCTCCTGCAAACACAGCAATGCGTTCGTAGCCTTCCTTCTGGCTAGATACTAGCAGCTCCTCCGCTGGATGTCCGTTCTGATAGTCCACCGTTTCCATCAATCTACGCAAATGTCCCATATGCTCCGAACCTACATGATGCAGAGATTCCTGCCATGTCTGTCTCACCCCATAAGCTCCTTTGACGGAAACATCCGAATAGAATTGCTGAATGGCATTGTCCCCATAAGTATGTCCCATAGCTCCCTGAAATACCGACCAGTAAGCATAACGACGCACATCCCATTCTCTCCAATAGGGCTGTCCTTCTACATGTAAGCCCTGAAGAATCCACTCATAGGAAGGCTCTCCATCCACCGTAGGTTTGCACGGCTGGCAGGCATAATCTCGATTCACATACTTCCAGTTGTCCTCCCCGAAGAATTCCTCCTTGTGAGCGTTGTCGTCCCATGCCCCCAGAGAAGCTTGGTCATAGCGACGATGTCCCGATTGAAACATATTGAAATCCAACCATTCTTCCTCATGAAACCACAGTGAGGAAGAAGTACGTCCAAAGGGATGGAAGCCCACCAGTTTATCTGGATTCCATTTCTTAAAGGTACGACCTTCTATGCAGTACATCTCCTTCGCCACACTGCCACGAATATCTCCGCCAAGCAACCAGATAATATTTTCTTTTTGCCCATAGCGTTTCGCTAAAAATTCCACATACCTTTCTATGTTTTCTTCATTCAATATTCCGCTCTTTACCACAGCTCCCCAAGAGGGCAGCAAAGCCATATAGAGTCCCAACTCTTCTGCCATCTCTATCACTTTATCACAGTGCTGCCAAAATTCTGCAGTGCGTACATCCACATGGGCTGCTGCAAGACTGCTGCTCGCCGCCTCAGCCACATTATGTACCAACACCGCCTGAATCACAGTAAAGCCTTTTTCTTTGCGATTTTTTAAGTATACATAAGCTTCTTCCAGACTGCATTTTTGCATCAACAGCCATGCCGTGTCTGCCAGCCAGAAAAATGGCTGCTTTCCGTTACAAAGATATCTTTTGTTTTCACTGAGCTGCAATTTTCCCTGTTTCCATGGTTTTGTATTTTCCTGTTTTATTCCACGCATCTTACTTTTTCCTTTTTCTTTTTCATTTTCTTTTGTTTTGCACGCAAACAGACTACGAAAGTATACTTTCCCTAACAAGGAAAAGGATGTATATTTTCAAATTCGACCTCCCACTGTCCATTTTTAGGAAAGCCCACCAAAGGCCCGCTTTCGGGATATCCCGCAGTCATCAGGGCAATTGCTAGGAGCAAAGAACCATTCCCTGGAAGATACAAAGGCAAATCTGGTCTTCCTTCCTGAAAATTATTGCCACTCTCCACATAGCGATTCTTAAAGGTATCCATCAGAAGCAGCTCAATCGCATATTCTGGCTCTCCCAAGCGTACCGCTGTCATCGCCATGACCGCAAAATCCCAGCCCCAAAGAGAGGGATAATCCCAGTTTTCAACCACTTTCTTTAAAGAATTTTTCATGATATTTCTCTGAATTCTTCCACTGTCAATCAATCCATATGCACAAAGCATAGACGGATGGTCTTTTGCAAAGGTGGTATAGGTTTCTGGGCAATTTTCATGTGCCAAATAGCAGCCATCTCCCACTGCCATCGGTGCCATCTGCTTTGCTATCTTCTTCCACTCTTTGCTGTCTTCCTCTTTTTGCAGTCGTTCTGCCCATTTTGCTGCCAACCGCAGTCCCAAATTCCAATATTCCAACTCAAACGCTGGATTTTTCGTATCCATTGGGGCATGATTTTCCTGAACTGGAATCACTGGAGCCAAAAGCTCATACACAGCCTTTTCTTCGTTGTAAACTGCAAGGTCTGCCATAAAGTCTGCACTCTCTTTTACTACCATGTAATACTTCTCTAAGAATGCCCTATCTTTTCCATCCTGATAAGCAAGCTCCAACATATAAATAATATGCGGTTGCTGCCAAATCAACAAAGTGGCAATCGGAGATGGGCAGTCTATGCCACTCTCTGCTACCATCTTCGGCCATCTGGCTCCCCGATAGCCATTGCGGGCCGCATTTTCTTTCGCCTGCGGAAGGTGTTCCAGATACCAAGAAAGGCTACGTTCCAAAAGCTCCGTGTGCTGGAACAGCGGCAAATAAGCCTCATGCCAAAGATACATCTCCAAATGTGCCTTCCCGTACCAACTATTGCAAGTCAAACCTGTCTCCTGTGGCGGCATATTTCCTGCTGATTGAATGGCCAACAAATACTGTGACAACACGATTCTTCTCTCCAGCTCCATGGCTCTCGCATCCCGACTGCGATGCAAATCCACCACACCACCCTTTTCCCAAAAGGCCTTCCAATGCTGTGCCGCCTCATCAAAGACTTGTTGTACACTCTTTTTGTCTTCTAGCGTCTTTCTCTTTCTAAAGGCATCTTCCCTCTCGAAACGCACCCGAAAAGCGAGTTGCTGCTGATTGGATTGTTTATTTAATGATTTATCTAATTGCTTATTTGATTGCCTATCCGATTTTAATGGATTCGTGGGTACAAGAGAAAAACGATGTTTTGCCTCCTGCTCCACCCTTGCCTTTTCCAAAAACAGAGTCACATAGTAGATATCTCTGTCTAAAGTCCTCTTCCATACCACTTTTTCTTCGGTTTGTTCCACAATCTCGCTTGTGTGAGCTTCCTCTGCCTCCCAATTGCTGGCAGAAATATCTGGACTTCCATAGGGAAAGGCAAATTCCACCGTCAAATCTTCTGCCAAACTCTCCGACTCTATCCAAAAAGCCAAGGTATCCTCTTCTCCGCAGCAGACGGTTTTCACTTGACAAGGCACCCCATCCAGACAAAAACAACTTTCCAAAAGTCCCTCATACAAGTGCAATTCCTGATAAATATTAGAAATTTGTCCTGCCTCAATCTCTTTCTTTCCTTTTTTTAGAGCAATTCTTGCCAGATTACACTTGTGCGGATTCTGCCTCACCCAATCATAAACTTCTTCATTTCCCGCCTTCTTTTCTTTCGCATAGTACACCTTTCTGTCCTTCCAAGGATACTCTGTCATCTCCACGTCTTCCAAGGCGTAGGCATATCTCTCCTTGCTCACCGGTTTTGTATGCCATCCCCATTGTGCCATCGTACAGAGAGGCAATACCTGCTTATACTCCCCATACAAAGTTTGCATTCCTGTGATGTCTGCGGTATAGGCAAAGTTTCCATTGCCGACAGAAAGAGGGGATTGTGTCCTAATTTGGGTTAAAATTGGATTGTGTCTGCTCACCAGCTCCTTGCGATTGATTGCCATGCTTCTTCTCCGTTTCTTTTTTCTCTAAGATATTAGAATCAAAAGTTTTTTGACCCCTATAATACCAGATTGACCCAATTGTTTTGCACAAAGTGCCTCTGGTATCTCTCTAAGTATCTCTCTAAAATTCAAAGTTAAAGTTCTAAATCTTGAAATTTTCCGGTTTCTTTCTCATACAGCCATACTTTTCTGGAAAGAATCTCATCCTTCTCAAAAGCTGCATTGACTCGCTTTAACATTCGCAAAATCTCTCTTGGATTTGTAACGCTCTTCGCATGAATCCTTGCTTCGTGAATGCTGGTAAAGACCAAGTAAAAGCTTTCTCCAAACATCTCCGCTAGTTTTTCTTTCACGCCCGGATACCATGCGACAATCGCTCCATTTGTCCTTACCGTGCTTGTCAATACTGGAGTTGCCATCTTTCCGAGGGTCTGCTGATTGCCCATTGCCATAAAGGCTCCCTTTTCATAAGAAGAATGACTCAGTTCCCTG